>CAYPHP010000487.1:0-1267 GCA_964410045.1 uncultured Acidobacteriota bacterium
AGATGGATGTGATGAACCACCTGACTGAAGAACAACTGATCGAGCACTACTACCGCGACGATGAAGACCGCGTCACGGTGGAAGGACACCTGGCGGCCTGCCCGCCGTGCCAGGAAAGCTACCAAAGCCTGGCCCACATGCTGGAAGCTGTGAGCGATCTACCGGTACCGGAGCGCGGCGAAGGATACGGGCGCGAGGTCTACGCCCGGTTGCTGCCGAAGTTGGAGATGCAACAGCCAGTCCGGCAGGGTTTCGATTGGCGGAATTGGTTCCGGATGCCCGCTTTGGCGACCGCCGGAGCCCTGGCTTCCCTGCTGCTGGTCGCCTTCCTGGCCGGGCGCCTGTTGCCGCGTTCCAGCGCTCCGGCGTCAACCAACGCCGAGCAGATCCGCGAGCGGGTCTTGCTGGTGGCGGTCGGCGATCATCTGGATCGTTCCCAGATGGTCCTGCTCGAACTGAGCAACGCTCCCGACAGCGGAGGCCAGGACCACGTTGTGGACATTTCCAGCGAGCAGAAGTGGGCTCGGGAACTGGTGCCCGACAACCGGCTCTACCGCCAGACCGCCGCGGAGGCCGGCGAAACAGGAATGGCCTTCGTGCTCGATGAACTGGAGCGCCTGTTGCTGGACGTGGCCAACCGCCCGTCCAAGATCTCCGAAAGCGAGTTCCGGGCCCTCCGCAAACGCATCGAAGACAAAGGAATTTTGTTCAAAGTTCGGGTCATTGGATCCGAGGTCCGGGAGCGCGAAGAGCGTTCCCCGGTCTCCTCGGCTGATCGGGGGAGATTATGACGGGGCAAGGAGCAATCATGAAGAAGCGAGTAGGGTTCGTAGGGACAGTGATTCTGTTGGCGGGCACCTTGGCCGCGCAAGCGGCCCGGCCCGCACAACCGCCGCAACCGGTCCAACCGCCGCAGGCATTGGAGCCGTTGATTTCGCTGGAGAGCGCGCTGGCAGCGCAAGAGGCCGCCGCAGCTCTGATGGCTCATCCGAAGTGGGCCGACATGGGCCTGCTGCAAGACAAGCTGCTGACCGAAAAGCTGCTGACCGAAAAGACCGGCAAGCTGCTGTCCGAGAAACTGCTATCCGGCAAAGAGGCCAAGCTGTTGTCCGAAAAGGCAGCGCGGGAGTTCGCCTACTCGGCCTTCGAGCAGGAAGATCGCGCTCGCGAGCTGATGGATCGCCAGCGCGAGCAGGCCGACCGCGTCCGCGAGGAAGCCGAGCGGGTCCGCGAACGGGCCGAGCGGCAAAGAGAATACGCCGACCGG
>CAYPHP010000487.1:1277-4044 GCA_964410045.1 uncultured Acidobacteriota bacterium
GGACGAGCGTCGCTGGGAAAAGGCGGCGGAAGCTTTTGACCGCGTGGCCAACGCCAAGGGTTCCCGTGCCGACGGCGCCTACTATTGGAAAGCCTATGCCCTGAGTAAGCAAGGTCAACGCGATCCCGCGCTGGCCGCACTGGCCTCCCTGCGGACTGGGTACCCCAACAGTCGCTGGCTGAATGACGCCAGAGTCCTCGAAGCAGAAATCAAGCAAGGAACTGGTCAAGCCGTGGGACCCGAGGGGCAGAGTGACGATGAGTTGAAGCTGATGGCCTTGCGCAGCCTCATGCACTCCAATCCGGAGGCTGCTCTGCCGGTCCTCGACAAGTTCCTCAAAGGCAACCAGCCGCCTAAACTTAAGCAACAAGCCCTGTTCGTGCTGGCACAGAACCCGTCGCCTAAGTCGCGCGAGTTGATGGCGCAGTTCGCCCGCGGCCAGGTCAATCCGGACCTTCAGGTGAAAGCGGTGGAATACCTGGGAATGTTCGGCGGCAAGGAGAACGGCGCGCTTCTTTCGGATCTCTACACCAGCTCGGCCGAACTTGAGGTCAAGAAGCGCATCCTGCGTTCCTTCATGATGTCGGGTGACCGGGAGCGCTTGTTCAACGCCGCCAAGAGCGAGCAGAACGCGGAACTGCGGCGCGAAGCGATCCGCCAGTTGGCAGTCATGGGACGCCGCAAAGGGCGTCCCGGCTCCGAACCCGTGCCCGGCGAAGGGGACGAGATCTGGAAGCTTTACCAAGCCGAAGCTGCGACCGATATCAAGCGGGAACTGCTGAACGCCCTGTTCATCCAAGGCAACTCCGAGCGGATCACGGAAGCAGCTCGCACCGAGAAAGACGCCGTGGTACGCCGCGAGGCGATCCGTAAGCTGGGAATGATGCGGTCCAGCGACGTTCTAGCTTCCCTGTACGCCGGCGAGAAAGAATACGACATCAAGCGCGAAATCATCAACGGACTGTTCACCTCGGGCAACGCCAAGGGTCTTGTGGATATCGCCCGCAAGGAAACCGACGCCGGCTTGAAACGCGAAGTGGTCGGACGGCTGGGCATGATGAAGAACTCCAAGGAAGCGACCGATTACATGATGGAGATCCTCAGCAAATGAACACCTCAACTCTCAGAAACGCCGGGTTGATCCTGCTGCTGGCCACCGCAGCGCTCGCCGCGCAAACGCCCAAATGGGCCAACGCCCGGGTGGAAACACGCGCGGTCACGGCCCTGGAGAGGGAGTTCAAGACCCTGGTGGGGGCGCAGACAGCCCCCGCCTGGATCGCCTACTCCGTGCCCATGGTCGCCGGGCGCCACCAAATGTGCGGCGGCCACGTGCACCTGGAAGCCACTCCGCGCGGCGCTTACGACTCCGGGACCTCGTTCCTCGAAGGGCCCACGAACCTGTTCGTCTTCTTCCGGATCGAGAACGGCGCGGTGGATAAGATCCGCACGCTCTCGGAAGAATGCCAGATCGACGCGGGCGGGCTGGCTGTCTACTGGCTGACCGGGGTGCGCCCTGAGGAGAGCATCGGCCTGCTGTCCTCTTATCTCGACGCAGCCACAGATCGCAAGAGCGACGCGCCGCTGTCGGCCATCGCCATGCACGCCTCGCCGGCTGCCGATGCCGCGCTGGACCGCTTCACTGCCGCCACGCAGCCGGAGCAGCGCCGCATGCAAGCGATTTTCTGGCTGGGCGTGGCCCGCGGACGCCACGGATATGAAGTGGTCAAGCGCCTGGCCGAGACCGATGCCAGCGATAAGGTACGCGAGCGTGCCATCTTTGCGCTGACCCAAAGCAAGGAACCGCAAGCCATTGAAGCCATCATCGCGGTGGCCAAGAATGACCGCAGCGTTCGCGTCCGAAGCCAGGCGCTGTTCTGGCTCGGTCAAAAGGCCGGGCAGAAAGCGGTTGCGGCCATCCGCGAGGCCATCGACAACGATCCGGAAACGGAAGTGAAGAAGAAAGCGGTCTTTGCTCTGAGCCAGCTTCCCAAGGACGAAGGCGTCCCTCTGCTGATTCAGGTGGCCCGTACCAACCGCAATCCTGAGGTCAAGAAGCAGGCGTTCTTCTGGTTGGGGCAATCCAAGGATCCGCGAGCGCTCGGCTTTTTCACGGAAGTGCTGGCGAAGTAGTCCACAGATTACGCAGATTTCGCAGAAACGAGACCAGCCAGTAGCAGGGCCGCAGAGAAGGAGCACGCCAGCGAGGCCGGCGGAAGGACCCAGCCGAAGGTCAACGCCACGAAGACGCCGCCGGGGATCACCAGCACACCGGCGGCGGCCAGAGCCCACAGCAGTTTGCGGCGCCTTCCCCACCAGGCGATCAGAATCGCCACAGCGGCTACGGTCAGCAACAGTGCGTATTCCCATCTTACGTCGAGCGGCCTGACCACATCGCCGTCCAGCAGCGCGCGTACGATATTGGCCTGCACCTCGATCTCCGACATCGGTGTGCTTTTCTCGAGCGGCGTCAGAAACTCGTGGCCGACGCCCGCAGCGGTCATGCCCAGAATCACGATCTTCCCTGCCAGGGTCTGCGGATCCAGCGTTTCGTCGAGCAGCCGCAGAAAGGAAACGGTGCGGAATGTGCCGCTGGGTCCGGCGTGACGGATCCACACTAGGTGGGATTCCGCGGCGCGGGCTGGAATCGTCATCGATCCAATCTCCAGCCGGTCGGGATACTCTCGGAGGTCGTCCGCCTCGTCCTGGGAAAGCAACACGGCCTGCACGGCAAGAGCCCAGGCGCGGGTCTCTTCGTCGCCCTGACGCA
>CAYPHP010000488.1:0-4032 GCA_964410045.1 uncultured Acidobacteriota bacterium
CGGGCAAAGGGGAAGTCGATGATGTCCGGATCACGGAAGAGGTTGTAGAGAAACGGTTCGACGGCCTCGGCCGAGTCCGGGCTTCCCAATTGGAACAGAACCACTCCGAGCTTGCGGCCCTCACTCATGCGACCAGTCACTGTAGCACGACGGAGCTAGTTCACCGCGATGGTCACCGGCGGGCTGGATTGCGCGGCTTGGGTGATGACCACCGGCACCGCTTCGCCGGTGATGCCCGCAGGGATGGCCACGTTGAGTTGGTATAGGCCGGTGAAGCCGGGGACCAGTCCGGCGAACGAAACGACGGCTTGCTGCCCACCGATGGTGACCGTCACTGGATTGGCCACGGTCATCAACGGCGACGAAGAAGCTGCAGAGCCCGCCACAGCCGGCGGGTTCGTTTCGCCTAATCCGGCGCAATAGAACACTAACACGTCACCAGCCTGCGCCGGTGACGCGGGTTCCGCCAGTCTGCCGTCCTGCTTCACGGCGATGGCCTGACCCTTGCCGTCTTGACTCTTGGTGAATACCGCCGGTTGCGCGGCGGCTAGAGTGATCGCCTCGGGTGAAGTGTAGGCGTCTCCCCGGCGCACAATCACCTGGGAGCGCGCGTTCACCGGAAGTCCGTAGGGGACCTGGGTGTTGATCTGCCCGCCGCTGACGTACAGCAACGGAGCGGCTTTGCCCCCCACGGTGACGGTGGTTCCGGCAAGCTGCGTTTCCAGGGGCAGTGCGACTGCGCCGGCCAGGCCGAAGGAGAGATTCGATCCGAAGATCGAGACGATGCTGCCGGGCGCGAGCGGCGCGGCCGATGCGTAACTGGCGGCGTTCAGAACCGCCCCGGCGGCCACTAACGGCGGGTTCAGAGTAGACTGAAATCCGCCGGACACCGTGGCCGTCCCGTGGATCGCCAGTTCCTGATTGTCCGCCTGGACAGTGATGTTCACTCCTGAGGACGGCGTGTTGCGCGGCTGCCAGGTTGCGGTCCATGTGCCGTTCTTCAACGACACCAGCGCCAGCGCGGGGTCGGCGTTCGAAAAACTGGCAATCACGGTGCCGTTCAAGTGCGGATTGCCGCAATCGTCAAACACGCGGGCTTCCAGGGTGTTTGGCCATCCCGCCTGGGCCACAAACGAACTGCCCATCGAGGAGATGAGCGGCAGGAGTTTGGTCGGCACGCAGTCCGCCGCGACGGTCCCTTTGGCGCGACCGGCCTCTGCTGCGCCCAGCAAGTTGTACAAGACATTCACGGTGCGCACCGACCCGTCCTGGAACAGCAGCGTCAACACGCCGCGCCGAATCCCCGGGGTCAGGCCGGTGCTGCTGACCGTCGTGTTGACATTCACCGGGGTGTTGGGGGCGACCGAGCCGCTTCCGGCACCGACGTTAAACCAGGTCGCACCGTCGGTGGTCAGACGGCCAGAGGTGTACGTGCGCTGCGCCGCGCCGAGATTCGAGAGACGGACCGCTTGGGCCGCGGGCGCCGCGCTTCCGGACGCCTGTACGAAGATCAATCCGGTCGGCAGCACCACCGGTCCAGGATCGCTGCCGGCCGGGAGCACATTCAGAATCACCGACACAAACTGCGGACTGGTGTCCGCAGCCGTGGCCTGGACACGAAGCTGCCCGCTGTATTGGCCCGGATCGAGTCCGGTGTGATTGACGGACACGGTCACCAGCGGCACGGTCAACGACAAAGCATCCGTGATTCCGGATCCCGGCGTAACGGACAGCCAGTTTGATCCCACCGTCAGGGTGGATGCGGAAACCTGCCAATCCATCAGACCTTGTCCGCCATTGAGAACCCCGAAAGTCTGGTCAGGAGCCCTACCGCCGCCCGAGACGGCGGTGAAAGTCAGGCCGGTTTGGGAGAGCACAATCGTCTGGCGGACCGCGGTCACCGTAACGGTCACCGGCAAGACGGTTTGCGCGTCAGGGGCAACGATGGAAATCCGTCCGGTGTAAGTGCCGGGCGCGAGCCCGGCGGGATCTACAGATACTGTAACCAGCGCGGGCTCGGAGAGCGTGGCCGATCCGCTGGCTGGAGTTACGGATAGCCAATTGCCGCTCTGGTCGGCAGCGGCAATGGCTTGAAAGGCCAGCGATCCCCCCCCAGTATTCTCCACCGAGATCCGCTCGCGCCGCACTAGCCGCGAGCCCTGCGCGAACGAATGGTTGATTCCGCGCGAGTTCACCGAAAGCTGGGGCGGCTGGGAGGACGACACCGTCAGCGACACCGGCACCGTGAGGCTCGATGTTCCTGACGCGGCTATCGTGATGGCGCCGCTGTATCCGCCGGGCGCTAATCCTGCTGGATTGGCGGAGACGATCAGCGTGCCGGGCGCCGTCCTTTGGGTGGGCGTCACCGTCAGCCAGGAAGCATCGACGCTGGCGGTGATGCTCAGGCTGGAAACATTGGTGAAAAGGGACAGGGTCAGATCGCCGGGAGCCGGCGCCGTGGTCTGGTAAGAGTAAGTGAAGGAACTCGGTGTGGCCGTGAGCAGCGGTGTGGTCCCGGATTGGATGATGGTGGCCGTCTGGTCGGCAACGGTCACGCTGCCAGTTCGCGAAGCTGTTCCCGGATTGGCCGCCACCGCCACTGACACGGCGGCCGGTCCCAGCCCGCTTCCGCCGGACGGGATCGACAAGAAGGAGGCGTTGCTCGTAGCGCTCCATGTGCATCCATAGTTGGTGGCTAGGCCGATGCGCACAGTGGCGGCGCCCGCGCCCGCCACTTGCGAAGCTGGAAGCAGCGTGTAGGTGCAATTCTGCACCGGCGTCAATGGTCCGCCCAGGCAGGATCCGAAACACTGCAGGGATATGCTGTAGGAGAGCATTCCCGAGTTCCCCTCCGCGAGCACTTGCACTTGATAGAGTCCGGACTTCGCAAGCTTCAGATCGGCGGCGATGGCGCTGGGGTTGAAGACGCCACTGCATGTTGTATTGACTCTGGTCCCGTCCGGCCCGAGGACAAAGAAGCAGAACCCTGTGCTTTGATTGGTTCGGGAAACCGTCACGCTCACCGTGTCGGCGGCGGCGCCGTTGAACCCATAAAGATCGCGATCTCCGATCGGGCTGATGTCGCCTCTTTGGACCACGCCGAATGAAAGCGGCAAAGCTTCTGGCGGCAAGGGGCCGGCGCGAACCACATAGAGGCTGTAGCTCAGGGTCTGCACCCCGTCGGCGGCGGAAACCTGGACCGCGTAAGTCCCCGAAGTCGCGATCCTGAAGTCCGTTTCCACGCTGCCAGGGTTGAAAACGCCGGAACATATGCTGGACCCGGGTGTTCCCTCAGGGGAAATCAGTCGAAAGCAGTAGCCGTTGGTGGTGGTCAGGCGAACCAGTCCAATGGTGACCGCCTCCCCGGCCACCGCCGGAAAGCGTGCCAGCCTCGACTCACCGGGTTGGGTGATTTGGCAATTCAGCAGATCCTGATAGGCGATCGCGGATATGGCCGGCGCCGGGGCACAGGTCTTGACGGTCAGGCTGGCATAAGCGGGTGTGGTTAGGATGCCGAGCAACAGCAGGCCCGCGAACCGCCGGCACGAGAGCAACCTGGTCCTCCTTGAACTCCTTTGCTTGCAGTGGACTATAGCATGACGGTCTGGCGGCGTGCCACCACCCGGAGCAAGCCGGATTGTGCTTGACAGGGTAGGGCGTTTTTTACTATTCCTTATGACGGTACGAAGTGAAGGGATTCTGCCGGCGGGGACTTCATAAGCACGAATCCGGAATCATTATCCGCAGTCCCTCCCGCCGTCGCCAGAAGGCCCCTGTTCTGGGTCATTAGGGGTCCGGGTGATCATCGCCAAGATGGTCGGCACGACTCGTGGTCGCAGACCGCAATGCCGTTGTGTACTTGAGGGAGGCTATGGCAAATCCTGTCGCGAATGAAGGCAAGGCGGGCGTGAAGCAGCCGCCGGAGGAAGGCGGACCGAACCTGCGCATCCGCCGCCGCATTATCTGGAGCTGCATCGTGGCGTATCTGGCAGCGAACTTCTACATGTTCCTGCGCTTCTTCTTCCCACGGAC
>CAYPHP010000489.1:0-4027 GCA_964410045.1 uncultured Acidobacteriota bacterium
GCTGATCCATGATCCGCGCTTGATCGTCTGCGACGAGCCGACTTCCGCGCTGGACGGCCGTACCGGGCAGACGGTGATGGAGTTGCTCAGCGCGACGGCGATCCGCCCGGACCGGGCGGTGATCATCGTAACCCACGATGCGCGAATCTTCGATTTCGCCCACCGCATCGCGCACATGGATGACGGGAGGATCGTGGATCTGCAAGAAAGCCGGAAGTCTGAAAGTACGACCGACGTTTGGGTCCCCAGCGCGGCGTCCCTGCCGCCCGCGCGATGGAGTGCTCCTTCACTCGCAGGGATAGGAGCTTGAACGCCATGAAGAAAACGATTCCCATGATTGCCGTTGTGACCATGGTTCTTGCGGTAACCGCCGTGATTGCCATGAAACCCGTCCAGATCAAGGACACCCCGCCGGCCCCGCCGCCTTCCCGGAGTGCGGGCTCCGCCGTCGGCGCGGTAGGCCTGGTGGAGGCGAACACCGAGAACATTGTGATCAGCACCGCGGTTGCCGGACTGGTGACCAATGTTCACGCCCGCGCCGGCGACCGCGTGAAAGCCGGCCAGCCGCTGTTCTCCCTCGACGACCGTGATCTGCGGGCCACGCTTCAGGTCCGGCAAAGCGAACAGCGCATGGCTCAGAGCCAACTGGAAAGGCTTCAGCAGTTGCCGCGGCCCGAAGACATCCCGCCCGCGGAAGCCCGGGTTCAGGAAGCCCAGGCCAACTTGCGCGACGCAACCATCCAGTTGCAGTTGATCGAGAGCGTCAGTGACCGCCGCGCGGTCCGCGAGGAGGATGTTCAGCGCCGGCGACAAACGGCTGCGGCGGCGCAAGCCAAGCTGGAACAGGCTCAAGCGGAGTTGCGCCTGCTGAAGGCGGGCGCCTGGCAAGAGGACCTCCAGATCGCGCGCACCCAGGTGGCGCTGGCCGAATCCCAGGTCAAGCGCGTGGCCACCGATATCGAACGGCTGACGATGCGCGCGCCCATCGACGGCGTGGTCCTGCAGTCGAACGTACGGCCTGGGCAATTCGCGCAGACCGGCGCTGTAACGACGCCGCTGATGATCCTGGGCAGCATCTCGCCACTGCACGTCCGCGTCGATGTGGATGAGCATGATTCCGGCCGCGTGAAAGCCGGAGCGCCGGCCGTCGCCTCGCCCAGAGGCAACGGCGGGTTGCGGATCCCTCTGCAGTTCGTGCGCTTTGAGCCTTACGTGATTCCCAAGAAGTCGCTCACCGGCGACAGCACCGAGCGCGTGGATACCCGCGTGCTGCAAGTCATCTACCGGATCGCGGCCGCGAATGTGCCGGTCTTCGTCGGGCAACAAATGGATGTGTACATCGCAGGAGGTGGACAGTGAAACGCGAAATCGCGGTGCTGATTCTGGCTTTGTGGCTGGCGGCTTCGGCCGATGGCAAGGACCGCCGGCGTCCCGCAGTCCAAGTTCCACAACAATGGACCGTCGCTCCGGCACGCGGAACGTCTACGACAGCTCCGGTGGCCGACGAGTGGTGGGCTTCCTTTCAAGACCCCCTGCTCACTTCTCTCATCGGGCGCGCGGTACGCGGCAACCTGGATCTGAAGATCGCAGTCGAGCGCGTGCTGGAGGCCCGAGCGGCGCAAGGCGTGGCACGGGCAGGATACTCTCCCCAGGTTGATGCCAACGTGTCTGTGTCGCGTCAGCGCGGAGGAGTCAACCCGGCCTTGACCGGCGGGACGATCGCCCCGGTGGAGACGAATGTGTTCCAAGGCTCCCTGGGAGCTTCGTGGGAGCTGGACGTATTCGGTAGGGTGCGTAACGGCGTCCGCGCGGCCACTGCGGACGCAGTGGCTGCCGAGGAGAATCGCCGCGACGTGCTGGTGATCCTGCTTGGCGATGTGGGCCGCGTCTATTCGCAGCTGCGCGGCTTCCAGCGCCGCCTGGAGATCGCCAGCAAGAACATCCACATCCAGCAAGAGACCCTGGATCTCACCCGTGTCCGGGCCAAAGCCGGCCTGGCAACGGAACTCGACGTGTCCCGCGCCGCGGCACAACTGGAATCCACCAAAGCCGTGGTGCCCACGCTGCTGGCCGGAATTGATGTGTCTATTCACCGGTTGAGCGTCCTACTCGGCGAGGAACCGGGCGCGGTGCGCAGTGAGTTGGAGAGAGCCAATCCGATTCCGGCGGGCGGGCCCGACGTCGCCGTCGGGCTGCCGTCGGACCTGTTACTCCGGCGTCCGGACATTCGGCGCGCCGACGCACAGGTCGCGGCCGCCTATGCCCGCGTCAAGGAGGCCAAGGCGGAGCGTTTCCCCCGCTTTACTTTGACCGGTACGGCGGGCCGCCAGGCAACCCAGCTTCACGACCTGACGCTGGGACTCGGCAACTTCTTCTCGTTCGGGCCCGGAATCAGCCTGCCGCTGTTCACCGGGGGCCGCATCCGCTCCAACATCAAGGTTCAGAACTCGCGCGAGCGCGCGGCTGCGATCGCCTACCACGCAGCCGTCCTCAACGCGCTGGAAGAGGTCCAGAACGCGCTGGTGAACTATTCGCAGGAACAGGAACGCCGCGAGCGGCTGACGCAATCGGCGCGACACAGCCAGTTGGCCGTCAGTCTGGCCACCGACCAGTATCGGGCCGGTCTCGCCGATTTCCTATCCGTGCTCGACGCGCAGCGCGAACTCTTCGCCAGGGAGGACCAACTGGTGGTGAGCGAAACCAGCGTCACCAGCAACCTCATCGCGCTCTACCGCGCTCTGGGCGGCGGCTGGAGTGTCAGTGAGTCCAAGGCGACCCCATGAATCACTTTCGAGCCCGTTTGGATGGCTTGGGAGATGGAAGATCATCCCCTGGAACGGGTGGAACGTCCGGTACCCGGCGCAACAGCCTGCCCAGCAGCCGGGAATCGGCCTTCCGCCCGCGCGCCCGCAGATAATCCACGGTTAGCAACGCGGCGGTCTTTTCGGCCACGGCCGTGGCAATGAACTGATTGATCGAGACATCCTCCTGCTCCGCAAGTTGCCGGATCTTGCGGTGCAAGGACTCGGGAAGCCGCAAACTCAGACTGCTCATGTTTTCTCCTGGAACCAAGTGAGAAATGTCGCGGGAGTCACAACCTGTACGGCGAACCGGCGAGCACTCGCGAAGTCTCGAACGTTGTGCGTGACAAGGGCCCGGCAACCAGCGGCAACCGCCAGTTCCAGGACGAACTCATCTCGCGGGTCAAGAAGCGTCGGACGCCAGAGAAAGTGAACTTCTTGCTGGTATGCGACGCTGCAACAATAATCCACCAGGCCCGTAGCCTCGGAACGGGACAGCCCGAGTGCCTTGGCATGGCGCAACAGGACAGCTTCATACTCCAACGCCAGCGGCACCGAGAGAGCGATCTCAAACCGCCGGTCCCGCAGGAGATTCAAGACCTGGAAGGACGCGCCCCGGCGCGAGCGCAAAGCAGCCACTAGCACGTTGCTATCCAGGACCACCCGCACAAAAGGCATGGTATCACAGACAGTACTGACCCGTTGTGCGATCCTGCCACCCGCCGGCTTCGTGCTCTGTGTGCTAGCATGCGTGATTATGACCGTCGCACGGCAAAGATTGCTGCTCACACTTGTGATTCTCAGTGTAGCCGCACTATCTACGGCCGCTCAGGACGTCACAGACGGCAACCTGGTGGAGTATTCGTACGGTGGGTTCGCGGACGGCCACAGATTTCCCCTCCCGATGCTTCTCCCGCCGATGGTAAAGATCTATCAGGATGGCCGCATTGTCTTCCTCACCGAGGACCGGATCTTACAAGGCCAAGTCGCGCCACGCTGTCTTGACCGCTTGAAAGCGAAACTGGCCAGACACCCACTGCTTCGCCGGACTCAACTCGTTGCTGTCAAGAAGGGAGCGTCGGCCGGGATTCACGGAGGCATGGCCTACATCCGCTACCTCGACGGGCCACATGAAGTCGTCCTGGGCGCGATGCGAGTTCCGACGCGGGGCCCCTGGGACAAGCTGGTCAAGGTTGTGCGCGGTTGTATCCCCTCGACCTCTTCGG
>CAYPHP010000490.1:0-4018 GCA_964410045.1 uncultured Acidobacteriota bacterium
TGTGCCTCTGTGGTGAACGATCCGACGGACTATCCGACGAACTTATACCCCGTCCCGTGCAACGTCAGAATGAACTTGGGATGGGACGCGTCTTCCTCAACCTTCTGGCGCAGCTTCATGACGTGAGTGTCCACGGTGCGCGTGGTGGGGTAGTTTTCGTAGCCCCAGACGTCTTCCAGCAGGCGGTCGCGGCTCAGGGTTTCGCCGCGGTGCAGGATGAAGTAACGCAGCAGGTCCAGTTCCTTGGTAGAGAACTCCATGGGCTTGCCGCTGCGAGTAGCCTGGTGGGTGACAAAGTCCACGGTCACGCCGCCGAAGCTGTAGCCTTGGATGGGCTGGCGGCCGGGATCGGAGCGGCGCAGCAGCGCCTTGACCCGTGCCAGCAACTCGCGAATGGAAAACGGTTTTGTTACGTAGTCGTCGGCGCCGGTCTCGAGGCCGGCAACCTTGTCCACTTCCTGGCCGCGCGCGGTCAGCATCAGGATGGGCACGCGGGAACGCTGCCGCAGCCGCTTGCAGACTTCGAGGCCGCTGATCTTCGGCAGCATCACGTCCAGCACCACCAGGTCGGGTTTGTCGGCGGTGGCCCGCTTCAGGCCCTCTTCGCCGTCCTTCACCGCGATCACCTGGTAGCCTTCGTATTCGAAGTTGTCCCGCAGGCCGTTGAGCATGTCGGACTCGTCCTCGACAATCAGGATCTTGACGTTAGTTTCGACTGGCATCATCGATGGGCACCCGCAAAATGAATCTGCTCCCCTGGCCGGGAGCGCTTTCCACGGCAACCGTGCCGTGGTGGGCTTGGGCGACATGCTGCACCAGGGAGAGACCCAAGCCGCTGCCTTTCGTGTTGTGCACCAGCGGATCGCCGGCGCGATAGAACTTCTCAAAAATCCGTCCCTGATCCTTGCGCTGGATACCGATCCCGCGGTCCTCCACCTCCAGGGTCGCCGAGCCGTTCTCCCGGCCCAGGCGCACCGCCACGTAGCGCGAGTCCCCGGAGTACTTCACGGCGTTGTCCAGCAGGTTCAGCAGGCACAGGGAGTACGCTTCGCGATCCACCGCCACTTGGGGAAGTTCGCGGTCAATCTTCTCTTCCAGCTCGAACCCTTTCTGCTTCAGGTGATAGCGGTAGTTCTCCAAGGTGGTCTCGACCAGGTCGGGCAGGCTGGTGGGCTCGAACTTGTATTGCTTGGCCCCGGCCTCGATACGCGAGAAATCCAGCAGGTTGTTGATCAGCCCGGTGAGCCGCTCGCTCTCGCGGCGCATCACGGTGTAGTACTCCTGAGCCTTGTCGGTGCTGCGGACCCGTCCCAGTTCCAGCGTCTCGGCGAACATTCGGATCAACGCAAGAGGCGTCTTCAGCTCGTGACTGACGTTGGAGACGAAATCGGATTTCAGGCGCGCCAGCTCCATCTCGCGGTTGACGCTGCGCCAGGTGAAGAGCAGGCCGCCAAACATCACCACGGCCAGCCCCAGGACCAGGACCAGGTTCTGGATCCAGAACTCGCGGGAGATCTGCTCGATGCTCTTGTCCTTCAGTTTCACCAGGAGGAAATGGAAGTTCAGGGCAGAATCGAAAAGCTTGCGGGCGTCGAAGCTGGCCCGCTGTTGCTCCGAGGACCAGTCGATGGGTTCGGAAGACCACAGGATCTCGCCGGTTTCCCGGCTGCGCACGGCCACTACCACCCAATCGAGCAGCGACTTCTCGCGCTCCGCCGCGGGGATGCTGGCGTAAGCGCCGGGCAGGAGTTTCTCCCGAACGTAGGTGCGGTCCAAGGTAAAACCCAGCACGCCCACCGCATGTTTGTGGGCATCCTTCACCAGCACGTAGTGGACGGTGTTGTACTGGTTGCGATCCCGCTTGAGGATCACCAGGACGTCTTCGGTGGCGTATCTTTTCGATTCCGCCTCCTCGCCCTCTTTCAGGATCCGCAAGAAGGCGTCGTAAGTAGCCTTCAGCGACCCAGCGATGACCTCGCTGTCCTGCTCGTGCTCCTCGGCCTCGCGATCATGGTCGGCGGCCGGAGAGGAGGCTATGATCGCGCCGGTCTGCGGACTATAGAAGACCGCAAGGTCCGGGAAAGCACGCGTGGCTATGGCCCGCTCCAAACGGCTGCGGATCTCGTCCGGCTGGCCGACATCTGCGGGCGTAATAGCCGACGCCAAGTCTACGGCCAGGCGGTCTCGTTCCACGCGCACCTGGTACTCCACCATCTTGATCACTTGCTGCAGTTGCTGGTTGATCACCGCGTGGACCGGTTTGGTCTGCTGATAGTAGTAGAGCCGCAGGAGTTGCGCCGTGATCAAGGCGGCCACCGGCAGGCACAGCGCCAGGATCATCACGACCGTAATCTTCGTCTTGGGTGACCAGTGTAGCTTCATCGTCAACAACGCACCGAAAGTAGGGGAGCTTTCAGAATAGTGCGCCCCTCCCTATTGAGTGTCAAGTCGGAGTGAAAGGCTGTAAAAGGATGTAAAGTGGGACGTTTGAGGCATTGGCTTGACAGAGTGATTGACTTGACGGCCCTTTGCGCTGATGATCTTAAGGCCCAATTGACCCGACGATTCAATGAGATACCTCGTCCTCAGTGACATCCACTCGAACTGGGAAGCCCTGGAGGCGGCTATGGCCGCCGTGGAGGGGCGTTACGACCAGATACTCTGCTGCGGGGACATCGTGGGTTACGGCGCCGATCCCAACCGGGCCAGCGACTGGGTCCGCGAGCATTGCCAGGTGGTGGTCCGCGGCAACCATGACAAGGCCGGATGCGGCCTGACCGATGCCCGCGAGTTCAACGCCGCGGCGCAGGCCGCTGCTTTTTGGACCCGCGACAACCTGACTCTTGAGAATCTCGACTGGCTCCGCGAGCTGCCGGTGGGACCGGCCCTGGTCAGCGACTCGGGCTGTGATTTCCACATCGTGCACGGATCGCTGCGCGACGAGGACGAGTACCTGGTGGGCGCCGGCGACGCCACCGCCGAGTTCGAGCATCTGCCGCACCAGGTAACGTTCTTCGGCCACACGCATGTGCAGGGCGGCTTTGTGGCCCAGGGCAAGATCATCAAGGCGCTGCGTCCGTACCACAATTCCGAGATCAGCACGCTGACTCTGGAGTTGCAGGAGCGCGAGAAGTACCTACTGAATCCGGGCTCCATCGGACAGCCGCGCGACGGCGATCCGCGGGCCGCGTTGGTGATTTTTTCTCCCGGCGACAAGGTGTTGGAATACTGGCGCGTCCCTTACGACATTCCGGGCGCCCAGTTGCGGATCCAGCAGGCGGGGTTGCCCGAGGTGCTGGCGCAGCGTCTGAGTTTTGGAAGATAAGGCAGTGTCTTTGCCACCGAGGAACCGAGGACACCGAGTCGGATCCGCTCGGTGCGCTCGGTGCCTCGGTGGCTAATTCGATCTTCAGGAGGTATCGCAATGCGTTTTCTCTTGTGCGTAGTCCTGGCCTGCGTGTCAATCCTGCCGGCGCAAAGCAAGAAGCTGACCCTGGACATGTATCTGGACATGGAAGACGTTGCCGATCCGCAGATCTCGCCCGACGGCAAGCAGATCGTGTACACGCGGCGCTGGGTGGACAAGGTCAATGACCGGCAGTCTTCGGCGCTGTGGATCATGAATGCCGACGGCAGCCGCAATCGCCGACTCCTCGATGGCGGGTCCGGCCCGCGCTGGTCGCCCGACGGGACGCGCATCGCTTACACCGCGGAAGGGCAGCCCGGCGGATCGCAGATTTACGTTCGCTGGATGGACGCCGAAGGTTCGGTCACCCAGGTAACGCGCGTGGAGCGGGCGCCGGCCAGCCTGGCTTGGGCTCCGGACGGCAAGAGCATTGCCTTCGCCATGCTCGTGCCCAAGCGGGAGAGCTGGAACATCCGGATGCCGGCGCGGCCCGAAGGCGCGCGCTGGACCCGCGATCCGCGCATCGTCGAGCGCGTGAACTACCGCCGCGATCGCATCGGGTTCTTGGAAGACGGCTTCCGCCACATCTTTACCGTGCCGGCCACCGGCGGT
>CAYPHP010000491.1:0-4018 GCA_964410045.1 uncultured Acidobacteriota bacterium
CGGGCGACCCGTCGACGTTCATGAGCGAGACGTATCCGATCTGCCGCACGACCGCCTGCTTGGCGCTCGTCGCCAGCTTTTCCAGTTCCGTGCGGGCTTGTGTCAGCTCCGCCGGCCCGCGCGCGGTGAGCATGCGAACGAGGTCGAAGATGACGTTTTCATCGCGTGCTTCCTTCTGATTGTCGATCCGGGCGATGGCGTCGAGAAGCACGCGCATCTCCGCCTTGCTCTCGATCTTGGCCAGCTCCGTGACGGCGTTGCGCCGCACGTTGTCCTGGAGGCCGTGCCGCAGCAGGATTTCGTTGTAGACGGCCGGGCTTTTCTTCGCCTTGAGCAGCGCGTCGTTCGAGATACTGCGCAAGAAAAATCGCGTGCCCGCCTCGCTCGACACCGGAATCGCCGTCGGCTCGGCAGCCACGAAGTTGCGCCGAGCCAGCAGGCAGAATTTCTTTGGCTTGGCCGTTGCCGCGGGGTCCAGCGTGCCGGCCAGATCCCAAACCGGGAGGATCGATCCGCGGTGCACCAGAACGCCTTCAAACTTCGCCGAAGTGTGGGGGAAGGCCTGCACTTCGCCGGCCTTGGACACTTCCACGACTTCGGAGGCCGGCAGGGCGAACGAGCGGCCATCCAGCGAGAAGACGACGAACGATTCCGGGCGGTTCATTACCGGAGCGCCTCCTGGAAGAAGCTGTCGAAGGTCGCGGAAAAGCTGTCGTCCTCGGCCTGCTGGGCCTGGAGTTCGAACGACTCCGGGTTCACCAGCGGGACGATCATGTCGTCAACCACGGCCAAACCCAGGTACCAGTTGCGCTCTGAGCCTTGAAAGGCCGCAGGCAGCGGCCGGGCTTCGCCGGTTTCAATCATTCTCTCAACGCGGTCGACGCGCACGGCCACACCGCCGCGGCGAAGAACCAGGAGGCGCGCACCCGGTCCAGTCGGAAGTCCGAACAAGGCATGTGAGGAGACGATGGTGGAGCAGCCAATCTCCGCGGGCGCCAGACCGCGGTCTTTGCGGATCTTGGCGACCGCGCCTGCGCCAATCGCCATGCGATACGGGCCGACCCAGAAGAGGATCACGGCTTCCGTGGGCGGCGCGGCGGGCGCCTGCTGTCCCAAGCGGCCGATCTTCATAACGCTCCCGCTTTCAATGCGCCTTGCAGGTAGCGAACACGTTTCTCCACGGCTGCCGGAATCTGGTCCAAGGGCAATACTTCATGCACGGCGCCGGCGCGGATCGCTTCCTGGGGCATGCCGAAGATCATGGAGGTCGCTTCATCCTGGGCGATCACGTAGCCGCCGGCGGCTTTCACCGCCATCGCGCCGCGCGCGCCGTCGTTGCCCATGCCGGTCAGGACCAGGGCGATGGTCATCGGTCCGGCCCACGACGCGGCGGTCTCCAGCGTGACATCGGCGCATGGCCGGTATCCGGAGATCCGCGGACCGTCGTCGAGTTTCACGGTGCCTGCCGGGGAGATCCGCAGGTGATGCGAGCCCGGACAGATCTGCAACAAGCCGGGGCGTACGGCTTCCCCGCCCGTAGCTTCCTTCACCTCGATGGCTGAGGCCGCCGCCAGTTGCTGCGCGAATTGCGACGTGAAGCTGGCCGGCATGTGCAGTGCCAGGACCATCGCGGCCGGAAAGTCCTTGCGAAACAGCGGGACCATTTGCATTAACGTGGCCGGTCCGCCGGTGGACGCCGCCAGCACCACCACCGGGCAGGTCTCGCGGCTGACCTCTGCGCGGCTGGGCGCGGCAATGCTTTCCTCGGGCCGGAACGCCGTCGGGGCCGGAGCGTACTGCGATTTCGAAAGCGTCGCGGTGCGCACCACGCGGACCTTGGCGGCCATCTTCAGTTTGCGGGTCAATTCCTCGCGCACGTTGTTCATGTCGAAGCTGATTGCGCCCGCGGGCTTGGAGACGAAATCCACGGCTCCCAGTTGCAGTGCGCGCAGTGTGCCTCGCGCGCCTTCGTGCGACTCCGAGCTGACGATCACGATGGGATGCGGATTCTGCGACATGATCACTTCGGTGGCCTCGATGCCGTCGACGTGGGGCATGTTGATGTCCATGCTGATCACGTCGGGACGCAACGAGCCGGCCATGGCGATGGCCTCGCGTCCGTCGCCGGCTTCGCCGATCACTTGCAGGGCTGGGTCGGCGGAGATGATGCCCAGCAACACTTTGCGCATGAACGCGGAGTCGTCCACCAGCAGAACCCGAACTCTCTTCTCGTTCCCGATCATGACGATGCTCCCGTACTCAGCAGTGCCGGCTGGTTCGCGTTCAGGCATTCGGCTACCGTGGCCAGCAGTTGTTCCTCGCGGACCGGCTTGGCCAGGAAACCGGCGGCGCCTTCTTTGCGGGCCTTTTCCGTGTGCTTCGATCCGGCGCGGGAGGTCACCACGATCACCGGCAGACCGCGGGTGACGGGGTGCTGTTTCAAGTGCGAGATCAGCTCGTAGCCGTTGGTGCGCGGCATTTCCAGGTCGGTGAGCACCAGGTCGCAGCCGCCCTGAGTAGCGATTTCCAGCGCTTCTAGACCGTCGCAAGCCAGCTTAACTTTGTATCCGGCCTTCTCCAGCATGCGGCCGACAAAGCGGCGCACGCTGATCGAGTCATCGGCCAGCAGGATCACTTTTTCCGGCGCGGCTTCGTCCGGAGCGTCGCTCGCGGCCGGCAAGCCCGCGGAGCTGAAGCTTGCGGGAGCGTCCACGGCTTCGGCGGCCAGCAGACGGCTGACGTCCAGCAACAGAATCAAGCTGCCGTCCGGCGCGATGGTGGCGCCGGGAAAGGTCTTGACGTTGCGCAGGTACTCGCCCAGGCTCTTGATGACGATTTCGTCCTTGCGAAGAACTTCCTCGACAATCAGGCCCACCTGGCGGCTCCCGATGTTGACCACCACCATGCGGTAGTAACCACCGATGGCCGGCTCGACGGGGTCCAGGCCGAGGCGAGAGTCCAGGCGCACCACTTCGGTGACTTGGCCGCGAATGCGAGTGAGCAGCTTGCCGCCGACTTCTTCGATCTCCGAAGTGTGCAGACGGCGGATCTCTTCCACGCAGTCGAGCGGAATCCCGAAAACCCAGGCGCCGTTGCGCAGGAACAGCGCTTGCGTAATGATCAGAGTAAGGGGTACTTTCAGAGTAAAGCGCGTACCGCGCCCGGGTTCGGTTTCGACGGAGATTTCACCATTCAGGGCGGCCAGGTTGGCCCGGACCACGTCCAGTCCAACCCCGCGTCCGGCCAGTTCGGTCTTGCGCGCTGCGGTGGAGAAGCCGGGACGGAACAGGAACTCCAGCAACTCGTTCTCGGTCAGGCGGAGAGCGGCGGTGGCGGAGACCAGGCCCTGGGCCTGCGCGGTGGCGCGGATCCTTTCATAGTCGATGCCGCGGCCATCGTCTTCCACTTCCACATAGACCTGCGGCCCGCGATTGTAGGCGCGCAGCGTTACGGTTCCATGTGCCGGCTTGCCCTTTTCCGCGCGCTCGCCGGTTTCTTCGATGCCGTGAGCCACGGAGTTGCGCAGCAGGTGAATCAAAGGATCGGAAATCTGCTGGATGATGCTGTTATCGAGGTCGGTGTCTGCACCTACCAGCGCCAGTTCTACCTGCTTGCCGGTGGCCTTGGCGGCGTCGCGCACCGTGCGGGAGAGGCGGGTGTACAGATTGCCGATCGGCACCATGCGGGCTTGGGTGATCTCGTCCTGGAGGTTGTGAGCGAGCTTGGCGAACTCGTCCATGTCGGTATCCACCTGGCGCACGAAGCGGCCCAGTTGCGTGAGCACCTCGGTCAGGTCCGCGGAGATCTCCGTCAGCGACCGCGAGAGGATGTTGAAATCGTCATAGCGGTCCCATTCGAGTTCGCCGAAATCGGAGGGCGCGGGCTCCGTGCCAGGCACGGTCAATGAGAAGCTGGCGACCATGCTGGGCTGCGACACACCGAAGTTGGATGAGCCGGCGTTCAAGCGGGTGAATTCGTAGCGGTCCTGGAACTCGCTGATCTTGTCGATCAGGCGAGC
>CAYPHP010000492.1:0-4009 GCA_964410045.1 uncultured Acidobacteriota bacterium
GCAAACATCCTCCGAACGCCCAACTGCCATCCGCCATCGAAGTCCGGGTCGATGTCGCCGTAATAGACGGTGGCGAAGCCGTAGCCGCGCGCGACAACCTTCTCCACGATGCCGTCAAAGTCCTTCGCGCTCCCTCGGGAACCTTCCGCGGCCGTACTCCGCGTCTTGGTCTGACGGTCCCATACGGCGGCCAGCCGCACGCCAGGATCGGCGGTCACGGTGTGGTTGCCGGAGAAGTTTAGCGAGAGGATCACCGGAACCGGCTGCTCGGACTTCGGCAGATAGATCAGCACCTCTTCCCGCGGCCCGTCCTTCTTGGCGGAGAAGTAGACGGTCACCTGCTTGCGGACGGCCTTGCCGCCGAGGGCGTTGCGGTCGAGGTCGAAGACTTCGAAGCTCTGATCACTTGGCCGCGCTGGACTGCGACCGTAGACATTGTCTTCAAAGAGGCGCAGCAGTTCCGCGCGCCGGCGCGTGGTCCAGGTGCGGGCGTCGCGGACCGGCGTGCCGTCTTCGAGCACCAGCGGGTCGGGCAGCGTGTAGACCCCCACCTTCGACTCGTCATAGTTCACCGGAGACGTCTGCTGCGCCCAGGCCGCCGCAGCAAGAATCACGAGAAGCAGGGTGCGTCGCATCCCAGGATTGTAGCGGCAAACAGATAGAATTGGGGTATGGCTCTTCGTCTCTGCACCCTTATGTTCGTCTTGCTGGCAGCGATCGCGTTGCCGGCCCAAGCTGTTCTGGATCGCCTGGTGTCCGACACCGTGGACCGCGCCCGCAAGGAATTCAACGTCCCTGGCATGTCCGTGGGCGTGGTCCAGGACGGCAAGGTGGTTCTGGTTCGCGGCTTCGGAGTGCGGAAGTTGGGCGAGACCGCGCCCGTGACGCCGAACACGCTGTTCGCCATCGCCTCCAACAGCAAGGCGTTCACCGCCGCGGCGCTGGCCATACTGGTGGACGAAGGCAAGCTGGCTTGGGACGATCGCGTGATCGACCGCCTGCCGGAGTTCGCCATGAGCGACGCTTACGTCACGCGCGAGATGCGCATACGCGACCTGCTCTGCCATCGCAGCGGGCTCGGACTGGGCGCCGGCGATCTGATGTTCTTCCCGCGCAGCGACCTGACGCCGGAAGAGATCCTCTACCGCTTGCGCTTCGTGCCGCTGGCGACCAGCTTCCGCAGCGAATACGCCTACGACAACATCCTGTACCTCGCGGCAGGGGCGGTGATTCACAAGATCTCCGGCCTGACCTGGCAGCAGTTCATCCGCCAGCGGTTCTACCAGCCGCTGGGGATGAACGGCAGCCGCACGTCGATCAACGAAGTGGCTGCCGGCGACGACGTGGCCTTTCCGCATGCGATGGCCGAAGGCAAACTGACCGCGTTGCCGCTCGGCAGCCTGGGGCTCGACAACAACGCACCGGCCGGCGCCCTGGTGTCATCGGTCGCGGATCTATCGAAGTGGGTGATCACGCTATTGAATCGCGGCCAGACCAGCGACGGGAAAAAGCTGTTGAGTGAAGCGCAGGTAAAGGAGATGTGGAAGCCGCTGGTGTTGATCCATCCGCCCGATCCGCCCGCACCGATCGCGGAGGCGCGGTCCAACTTTGTGGCTTATGCGCTGGGTGAAGGCGTCCGCGAGTACCGCGGCCGTCTGATGATCACGCACGCCGGAGGCCTGCTGGGTATGGTCACTCAGGTGACCATGATCCCGGACTTGAAGCTGGGTGTGATCGTGCTCACCAATCAGGAAGTCGGCGTGGCGTTCTCCTCGGTCAGCAACACCATCCTTGACCATTACATGAACGCGCCGGCCAAAGACTGGGTGGCCGCCTATTCCCAGGTGAAGAAAGACCGCGAGGCCGAAGCCAACAAGACCGTCGCCGGCGCGGCGGCGAAGCGCAACGCGCAATCGAAGCCGTCGCTGCCGCTGGTGTCGTATGCCGGCCGTTATCGCGATCCTTGGTATGGAGACGTGTTGATCGAAGCGAAGAACGGCGGCTTGACGATGCGCTTCGCGCATTCACCGGTCCTCACCGGACCGCTCGAGCACTGGCAGTTCGACACCTTCATCGCGCGCTGGACCGACCGGTCGCTTCTCGCAGACGCCTACGTGACGTTCGCGCTCGATCCCGACGGAGCGATCACCGGCGTGAAGATGAAGGCCGTCTCGCCGCTGACGGATTTCAGTTTTGACTTCCACGATCTGGCGCTCAGTCCGGCGCCCGCCGGGAGTCCGCCGAGGGAATAGAGGGAGGGAAGTAAGTGGTGGCCAGGGACGGAGTTGTTCCCTGCACTCCCCCTCAAAGCGGGTAAGTTGCTGATTCCAGGATCTGCACAAACTCCCACAAGTGCAGAAAAAGCATCTCTCTGCTACAAACTGCTACACGGCCGGTCCGTCCAGATTCAGAAGCCGCTTCAAACGAGTTTACCCGGAGGTGAATCATGGACGCTTTGTACTTTAGGGTTTCTACTGACCGACAGACCAGTACAAAGGCATTCGCCAGCCACTTGTCCGGTAAGCCGACTACTCAGGCAAGTGGCCGTCTTGGTGAACGGACTCACCAAACGCCCGTCATCCAGTCTGCGGATCACTCGCGGGAGATCAACGCACCGGCGGGAATCCTAGATTATCGAGCCGGAGTATTCAGGAAAGCCACGATATCGGCGATATCGCTTTCCACGAGGTTCGGCCAAGGCACGCCCTTGGTCTGGGTCTGCTGGTACATGGCGGGTCCATGACGCCACAGCGCAGTAGCAAAGGTCACGATGGTGAAGGTCTCGTCGTCAGCTCGCAGACGCGGGGCGACATCCGTACCTTGAGCGCTTGCCCCGTGGCAGGTGGCACATCCTCGTTCCGCGAACCTCGCTTCTCCCGCCTTGGACGACCCGGCGTTCACGAAGTAATTGAAGTTGTAGAGGAAGGCAATCAAATCCGCCATCTCCGACCCTGAGAAAGACGGTCGCGCAATTCCGCGGGCCTTCATTTGCTTCCACATTTCGGGAGAGTGATTCCACATCAGACCGGCAAATTGGACGATGGTCAGAGACGCCTGATGAGATCCGAGTGGGGGGCCGATGGAGGAACCCTTGTCTGCCAGGGAGTGGCATGCATCACAGGATTTCTGGTGAAAGATCTTTGCGCCGCGGTCGGGATCGGCGGGCAGGAACCTAAAGTCTGCGCGCGGACCGGCACAGACGGCTCCTACGTAAGCCAGCAAGTCATTCATTTGGCCTTTCTGGAACCTCGGCCAAGACAGGCCTTGACGACTCATCTCAGCTTCCATGGCCGGAGCGTGATTCCACATCGACCGGGTCCACACAATCGGTGTGTGGATGCCTCCCAAACTAGATAGAGCTGGCCCAGCCTGGCCTCCGGACCCCTCCAGCCAGTGGCAGTTACGGCATCCCATGCTACTGAACAGGCGGCGTCCACGCTCCACGTCACCGGGCTCGTCATCGTAACGAACGGTATAAAGGTAGGCAAACAGATGGGCCATCTTCTCCTGATCTAGTTCTGGGTAGCCGCGTTTCTCGTCTCGTATGCTTTGCCACATGCGTGGCGCATGATTCCACATTTCGGCTACCAATTGATTCAGGCCTGGGCGAGAGTTCGGGCGGAGTCCCAGATCACGGGCCACCTGTCCACCTACTCCCGAAATCGCGTGGCAGCTCGCACAACCTCGTTCCTTAAACAATTGTGAGCCGACATACGGATCGCCCCTCAAGAAGGTTGACCAGCGATTCCGCTGGTACTTGCTTTCCAGGCGCAGCACACCGACGAGCCCAACGCATGCGGTCACCGCAGCAATCGTCCAACTCACTACCTTCTGCATAGAACCCTCCTCGCACGACGCCTAACACCGCTGCTCAACGGAATCAGCAAGCTACCAGATGAAGCCTAGGCGGCCGGGTACGCGGCCCGGTCGGGAGCTGTGGAGGGCCCCGGCAGTTCGTGCTGCCCGCTGCGGACCAGGGCGTCGTTCAGTTTCCGAATTCGTTGGGACA
>CAYPHP010000493.1:0-4008 GCA_964410045.1 uncultured Acidobacteriota bacterium
ATACTCCGCGCCTTTGGGGGTCAGCGTCAGGCCCTCCGGCGTCCATTCCCAGTATCCGGCCTTGCGTCCGCGTCCGACAAACGACTGGGGATCGTAATAGATGCGCTTTGAAAAACGCATCTCGAACATCGGGCGGGTGAAGGGAGTGTGGAGTTCTATGGTCGTACGGGCTCGGCGCTCGCCGTACGACGTATACAGCCACCAGGGGACAAAAGCCGCTACGACGATCAGCGCCAGTAACCACTGCGGGCGTACCGGCAACTTCCACTCAGCCATATTCTAGGCGGCGGGCCGGAGGGTCTTCAGTTGGGCGGTCTTGGCCTTCAGGATCTCCAGCGCCTTCTTCAGCGGCAGGTCTTCCTTAGGCGTCTTTTCCTCGACGGCGGGCGGAGGCGGCGTGCGATCCGGGGCATCGTCGTCGTCGGAGACCACCAGGTCGCGGGGCTCGGAAGAGTCGGCCACCAGCACGCCCGGGTTCAGGCCGTTGTCCTGAATGGCTTTGCCGCCGGGAGTGTAGTACTTGGCCACCGAAAGCAGCAGGGCCGAGCCGTCATCGAGTGGAATGATCTTCTGGATGCTGCCGACGCCGTAAGTCTTCTCGCCGATCAGCTCCGCGCGGCCGTTCTCGACCAGCGCGGCGGCCAGCACTTCGGCCGGACCGGCCGAACCGCGATTCACCAGCACCGCCAGAGGCGCCTTGATCTTGGCTCCCGCTGCGGCAGCGTTGAAGTTCTGGCGCGGATACTTCTGCCCTTGCAGGTAGGTGATCAAGCCGTGGTCCAGGAACAACTCGGCGATGGAAACCGCCTCGGAGACTTCGCCGTCGGCCGCGTTGCGAAGATCCAGAACCAGGCTGCGCGCTCCCGAGGCGATCAACTGTTGGGCGCGTTGCGCCACTTCCGCGGACCGTCCGCGCGGGAAGGACTCCACATGCAGATAGCCCACTCCGGTTTCTACCGTCCGCGCGGTCATCGAGGGCTGACTGATCGTTTCGCGCTTCAAGGTGAGCTTGGAAGGCTCGCTGCGGCTGGCCCGGACAATGTTCAGCGTGAGCGTGCTGCCCGGCTTGCCGGCCAACTGGTTGCGCACCTGCTCGAGCGACATCTCCCGCGTGGAGACGCCGTTGATGCCTTCAATGATGTCGCCGTTCGCCAGTCCGGCCTTGAACGCGGGACTTCCCGGCAGGGCCGAGATCACCGCTACGTAGCCGAATTTCTTGGAGACCGTCAGGCCCAGCTCGCCGCGGCCCGTCGACCGCCGCTTCTGGTATTCGGCGTACTCCTCCGGCGAAAGGTAGCTGCTGAAGGGATCCAGCGATTCGAGTAGCCCGTGCAGCGCGCCGTTGGTGACCTCGCGTAGGTTCGGCTCTTCCACGTAGTCCGTGCGGATGCGGGAGAGCACTTCGCTGTAAACACCCAACTGCTTATAGGCGCCGTCGGCCGAGGCCGTCGACTTACCCAGAACGCCGCCGATCACCAGGAAAACCGCCAGGAGACTGGAGGCCAGAACTACACCCAGCTTAGACCTGCTCATACCTAATCGAGTATACCACGTGTCACGCGGGGCGACCGTAAGCGAGCAGCCACTTCTCGCCGACCGTTAACGGCGTTGCCGTGGGGGCGGCGCGGCGGTCAGGCAGGTTTCGGTAATGCGGTCGTGCCAGGTGAGGGTTTCCTCGTCCACGGCGGCCCACAGGAAGCCCACCAGCAGCGGAGCGGCGCTGAAGGTTACGCAAATGGCGCGGCGGCGGCGCTGATCGACGGTAGCCGGACGCCCGTCAAAATTCACCAGCCGCAGTCCTTCGCGGTTCATGCCCGGAGTCGCGCCGCAGAGGACCAGAAACAAGTAGTGATAGAACCACGGCAGGAAGGCCAGGCCCAAGACGGTCGCAGCCGTGGCGATCTTCTGATGCGGCAACTCCCCTCCGCTCAGCCAATAGGCCGTGACCAGAAATACGTAGCCGAAGCCGATGATCATGCCGTCCCAGATCGCCGCACGGCAGCGTTGCCGCAAGGGCGCCACGGGAAACGCCCGGAAGGGAGCCGGCAGCGGAGTAGTCTGGCGTTCCGGCCATTGCAGACTCGGTTGTTGCGAAGCGTAATGCGCGGCCTGGGCTGCCTGAGTTGGTTGGGCCTGCTCCGGCTCGCTCTCGGCCGGCGCCATCCCCGGCGGCGCCGGAAACGGAATGATCTTCCCACGGGCCGGTCGTGGAGGGGCTGGCTCGGGTTCTTCCAGAGGCAATGCGGCTTGTTGCGTGCGCACCCGCTGCCGGAATCGCGCCAAACGCCGGTTCACCTCTCCTTGCCACACCGGCGGAGGTGGCGGAACTTCCGGCGCCTGACCTTCCTCGTCCGGCGAGGCGTACTCCGGGTCCAGGAGATCGAAACGGATCCCGCACTTCTCACAGCGATGTTCACCCAGATCGTTGGGGTAGCCACATTCCGGACACGAACGCAAAGCTGTTTCCTTCTCCCTGTTCTTGCGCGTGGGTACCGCCGGTGTTAAGTTGGCTGCATACCGATGCGCAGGCCGCTGCTTCTGTTCTGTAACATATTTGCTGTTTTTTGTCATCTCCCGGCGAGCCTGACGGCGCAGGAGGTGCGGTCGGCGTCAACAGCAAGCGCGTTCGTCACTTCCCGGTTTTCCAATCCGGCGGTCTGTAGTCTGTCATCGGTTGTTCCTCCAACGCAGGCGGCGGCTCGGCCGCCTGACGTGGTTCGGATCTCCGCCGAGCGCCAGGAGAAAGCCGGCAACCTTTATCACTTGCGCGGGCGCGTGGAACTGGAATACCGGGAGATGCGCCTGACCGCCGACGAAATGGACTACTCGGAGGAGACGCAGGAGGTGGAGGCGCGCGGCAACGTCCACTTTCAGCGCCCGGTCCACAACGAGGATCTGCACGCCAAGCACGGGACCTACAACCTGGATACCGGTCTCGGCAAATTCTATGAGGTCTCGGGCACCACCGGCGCGCGCGTCACGGGGAAGAATATCCTGCTGACCACGACGAATCCGTTCTTCTTCGAGGCCAAGCAGGTGGACAAGGTGCAAGACAACACCTACATCCTGCATCACGCCTGGGTAACCTCCTGCAAGCTGCCCGATCCGCTGTGGACGTTCCATGCCGGGCGGGTCCGGGTGCGTCCGAACGACGACGTGCTGATCCGCAATTCCTGGTTCCGCGTCCACAAGATTCCGGTGATCTTCTCGCCGGTCTTCTACCACTCGCTGGAAAAGATCCCGCGCAGCACCGGATTCCTGACCCCGCACATCGGGACCTCATCGCGGAAGGGCACGGTGGTGGGCGAGTCGTTTTTCTGGGCCATCAACCGCAGCGCCGACGCGCTGATCGGCGCAGAGTATTACAGCAGCCGGGGCTGGGCGCCGCGCGCCACCCTGCGCCTGCGGCCGCACGCCTACACCTACCTGGACGTCAGCTACTTTGAGGTGATCGACCGCGGGCTGGCGCTGCCCGGCGGGCGGCGCGGTCCGGACCAAGGCGGGCGCACCATCACCATCCTGGGCGCCAGCGAGCTGCCGCGCGGCTTTCGCGCCGTCGCCAACATCAATTACCTGAGTTCTTACGAATTCCGGCTGGCTTTCACCGAAAGTTACAGCGAGGCCATCGGCACCGAGGTCCACAGCGTCGCGTTCCTCTCGAATCACTTCAAGTCCTACGACTTCCACGCGTTCTTCCGCCGCAACCAGAACTTCCAGAGTCCCGTGCGGGGCGACTCCATCGAGATCCGCACTCTGCCGGGCGTGCACTTCTCGGGCGCCGACCGCCGCTTGTTCAAGACTGTGCCGCTCTATTTTTCCTTCGACACCGCGTCGGAGGCGGTCAGCCGTTCAGAGCCCGGGCTGGACACTGCGCGGCTGGTGAGCCGGTTCGACATTTTTCCGCGCGTCAGCCTGCCGCTCTACTGGAAGGACTTTCACATCACTCCTTCCTTCGGCTTCCGGACCACGTCTTACGGCAGCCGCCTGCAGACGGTGCCGCAGCCGGTG
>CAYPHP010000494.1:0-4007 GCA_964410045.1 uncultured Acidobacteriota bacterium
CTTCCAACCGTTCACGACTACCTGCTGGCCACGCGCGCCGCCCGCCGTATAGGGCACTACTGCCGGCGTGCTGAAGGTAGGGACATCCGCGCGCGGAGTGCGCCACAGTTCCTTGCCGGTCTTCACGTCGAAGGCCGCCAGGAAGGAGTTCTTCTGCACGTCGGCCTGGATCAGCACCCTGCCGTTGTGGATCACCGGCGAACTGGCAAAGCCCCACTGCGCGTCGGGCACCATGAAGAAGCCGGAATCCAGAACGCCCAGATCTTTCTTCCACAGCAGTTTGCCGTTCAGGTCGTAGGTGAACAGACCTTCGGAGCCGAAGAAGACCACTAAGTGCTTTCCGTCGGTGGCCGGCGTGGGGTTCGCATGGGTCCCCTTGGGATGGCGCTTGATTCGGGGTTGCCGGCTGACGGCGATGCGCTCCCACAAGATCTTGCCGGTCTTGCGATCCAGGCAGTAGACCCGGAAGCTCTGCTCGCCCTCGTCCGGCACCGGCTTGATGTCGCCATACAGGCCGACCTTCAGCGCGGCGTCTCCCGAGCCGACGGCACTGGTCAGGAAGATGCGATCGCCCCAGATCACGGGACTCGAGTGGCCAAGCCCGGGAATCTCCGTCTTCCAACGGATGTTCTTCCCCGACTCTACATTCCATTCGAGGGGACCGGCGGCGGCTCCAACGCCGCTAGCTGCGGTCCCGCGAAACTGCGGCCAATTGGTGTCCGCACCGGACAGTAAGAGAGATAACGCTAAGGTCGCCCAGAACATCTGATTATCTTACCCGCAAACACGCGTATAATCGCCGCCAGCCGTGCCCGATGAACCTCAACAGAAGGTAACAACGCTGACCGAGGTCGACGCGAACGGCCTGCGCGAGCAGCGCGCGGTGGTGGAGCGATATCTCGGCAACGACGCTTCCAAGGAGAAGTTCAAGACCGCGGCAGGGAAACTCGGCACCATCCGCGCGATCCTGCAAGCCGGCGTGTTCAAACCGAATCAGACCTACGAACTACAGTGTCTCGGGATCGTTCTCGGCGACGCCTTCGTACAAGAGCTTGGTATGGAATGGGCGATGGTGGAAGATCAGTACGGCCGGGACCCGGCTGTGCGAGTGCCTGGGACGAGCATCATCCTGTTCCCGCTGACCATGATTTCCAAACGCATCGAGAATGGCGAACAGGTGGATGTCTTCGCGCTATTCAACGGCGTTGCCGCGCAGGTCGACGACTTACGCCGGCGTCAGTGACCGATTGATCGCCGCGGCAGCCTGCCGCCCTTCCGCGATCGCCCACACCACCAGCGACTGACCACGGCGGGCATCGCCGGCGGCGAAAATGCCCGGAACAGACGTAGCGTAATCAGTGGCTGCCAAGTTGCCACGCGCGTCGAGCGCGAGGCCAAGCTGGTCCACCAGACCCGCCTTGCGCGGACCTGAATAGCCCATCGCCAACAGAACAAGATCCACATCGAGCGCGAACTCGCTGCCGGGCACCGGCGCAAATCCCGGCTTAGGACCGACCCGCACGGCGTGAAGCTTCTTCACGTGACCGTTCCCACTGAATCCCGTCGTGGCTACGGCCCAATCGCGCTGGCCGCCTTCCTCGTGCGCGCCTTCCATCCGCAGCATCATCGGCCACAGTGGCCACGGCGTCAGCGGCGACCTTTCCAGCGGCGGCTGCTGATTGTGCTCGAACTGGTAGACGTGCGCGGCCTTCTGACGGTGGCACGTGCCCAGGCAGTCGGCGCCGGTGTCGCCGCCGCCGATGATCGCCACGCGCTTGCCAGTTGCCAGGATCGCCTGTTGGGCGTCGACCGCCTCGCCCGCTACCCGACGGTTGTGCTGGGTGAGGTAATCCATGGCCCAGTGGATCCCCTTCAGTTCCCTGCCGGGCACCGGCAACTCCCGCGGCTGTTCCGAGCCAAGCGCCAGCAGGATTGCGTGGAAGTTCTTCCTCAGATCTTCGACGGGAACGTTGCCGCCGATCTCCGCGTTCACTTCGAAATGTATGCCCTCCTCCAAGAGCTGGCTGAGCCGGCGCTCGAGCAGTCCCTTGTCCATTTTGAAGTCGGGAATTCCGTACCGCAGCAGTCCGCCGGGACGATCGCTGCGCTCGAACACAGTGACTTCGTGTCCGGCGCGATTCAGTTGTTGCGCCGCGGCGAGACCCGCGGGGCCTGAGCCCACAATGGCTACGCGCTTGCCTGTGCGGACCGCAGGCGGCTCGGGCCGGATCCAGCCATGCTCGAACCCCTGGTCGATAATCGCCTTCTCGATCACTTTGATGCTGACCGGCGGCTGGTTGATGCCCAGCACACAGGCCGCTTCACAGGGCGCCGGACACAGGCGACCGGTAAACTCCGGAAAATTGTTGGTCGAGTGCAGCAGGCGGACCGCGCGCTGCCAGTCGCCTTTCCACACCAGGTCGTTCCAGTCGGGGATCAGGTTGTGCAGCGGACAGCCGGTATGACAGAACGGGACGCCGCAATCCATGCAGCGCGCGCCCTGCTCCTGGACCTTGGACTTCGGGAACGGCTGGTAGATCTCGAAGTGGTCATTGACGCGCTCCGGCACCGGACGTGATGTCGGGGTCTCACGCGCGTATTCAAGGAATCCGGTAGCCTTACCCATGGACCGGCACTCCTTCACCCGCCGCGGTCGCGCGCACCAGCGGTACCGCGACAGGCTCGGCCGCTGCAACCGTCCGCGGAATCCCGAGGACCCGCTTGTACTCGTGCGGGAAAACCTTGACGAACTTCGGGATCAGCTCGGTGAAGTTGTCGCGGACCCACTCGCCCCGGCGGCTCCCGGTCAGTTGCACGTGTCGAGCGATCAAGTCGTAGATCCCGCGCCAGTCTTCAAAGCTGGTGACCGGCTCGAGATCCACAGTGTCGCGATTGGCTAGAACTCGCGCGAAGTCGCCGGTTTCATCAAGCACGTAGGCCAGACCGCCGGTCATCCCCGCGCCGAAGTTGCGTCCCGTCGCGCCGAGGACGACCACCAGACCCTTGGTCATGTACTCACACCCATGGTCGCCGACGCCTTCCACCACCGCCGTCGCTCCTGAATTGCGGACCGCAAAACGTTCGCCAGCCATCCCGTTCAGAAAGGCTTCGCCGCCCGTGGCGCCGTAAAGCGCCACGTTGCCGGTGATGATGCACTCCTCCGAATGGAACGTGGAGCCCTGCGGCGGATACAGCACCAGCCGGCCACCAGAGAGTCCTTTGCCCAGATAATCGTTGGCATCGCCCTCCAAGGTCATGGTGACGCCGTTGGTCAGGAACGCGCCAAAGCTCTGCCCCGCAGACCCGCTAAAGTGAAAGCGCAGGCAATCGGGAGGCAAGCCTTCGGAGCCGTAGCGCCGGGCGATTTCGCCGCTGAGCATGGCTCCCACGCTGCGGTGGACGTTTCTTACCGGCAGGCTGAACTCGGCCGGCGTACGCGTGTCAATCGCCTCCCTCGCTAGATCCAGCAGTTGGTGATCCAGCGCTTTCTCCAGGCCGTGTTCCTGCGGCTTCAAGCGCCGGCGACCCACGCGGCGCGGGACCGCGGGATTGTAGAGGATCGCGCTGAAGTCGAGGCCGCAGGCTTTCCAATGGTCCACGCCGGGTTGCACGCGTAGCGCATCCACCCGGCCGATCATCTCGTCCATGGTGCGGAAACCCAGGCCGGCCATGAGCTGGCGGACTTCCTCAGCCACGTAGAAAAAATAGTTGATCACGTGCTCGGGCTGGCCGTTGAAGCGCGCCCGCAACACGGGATCCTGCGTGGCGATCCCAACGGGACAAGTGTTCAGATGGCACTTGCGCATCATTACGCAACCCATGGAGATTAACGGTGCAGTCGAGAATCCAAACTCCTCGGCGCCCAGCAGCGCGGCAATCACCACGTCGCGTCCTGTGGCCAGCTTGCCGTCCACCTGAACCCGGATCCGCGAGCGCAGATCGTTCATCACCAGCACCTGCTGGGTCTCGGCCAAGCCCAGTTCCCAGGGCACGCCGGCATGCTTCAT
>CAYPHP010000495.1:0-4004 GCA_964410045.1 uncultured Acidobacteriota bacterium
CACGGTAAAATGCGCGGGCCGGCGCAGAGCGAACGCCACATAAGCCAGCCCGGATCCTCTCAGTCTTTCGAGTGGAGTTGACGCCGCCGTGGCGCCCTTCTTCATTTCCTGAGCCAGTTCTCGAAAGCCTTGCGCCGCTACCGCGGCCAGCAGGGCGTCCTTGTCCTGGAAGTGGCGGTAGGGCGCGTTGTGAGAGACGCCCGCCCGCCGGGCAACCTCCCGCAGCGTGAATCCGGCGGGGCCGACTTCCGTGACCAGCCCGATGGCCGCTTCCAGCAAGGCCTCGCGCAGGCGGCCGTGATGGTAGGGCTTGGAGGGCGGCATTCGGCGATCTTATCGCGAAGATGTTGACAAACGCAACATCCGCCTGCTAGGATGTTGGCGTTGTCAACATTGGAGATCCCATGAAGCCGGTCGGCCACCCCTACAAGCAAGAAGAAGCCCCTGGCGTCTACGACGCCATCGTCATCGGCTCGGGAATCGGCGGACTCAGCGCCGCCGCGTTGCTGGCCAAGCATGCCGGGCAGAAAGTGCTGGTCCTGGAGCGGCACTACACCGCAGGCGGCTTCACCCACGTTTTCCGGCGTCCGGGCTACGAATGGGACGTCGGCGTCCACTACATCGGCGGCGTCGGACCGGGCCAGCCGATCCGCGCGGCGTTCGATCACTTGACCGAAGGGCGCCTCCAGTGGAATCCCATGCCCGACGAGTACGATCGCATCCGGATCGGCGAGCGCGACTACGCGTTTCCGAGCGGCGTGGATCGCTTCTGCGAACGGATGAAGCAGTACTTTCCGAGTGAGGGGCAGGCGATTGACCGTTACATTGCCGCGGTCCTCGCCGCAGCCGGGTCCAGCGGATCGTATTTTGCCGAGAAGGCCGTTCCGACCCAGATCGCGCGTGTGCTCGGTGGACTGATGCGCTGGCGATTCCTGCGCCACGCCAAGCAGACAACCGCGGAGGTCCTGCAAAAGTTCACGAGCAATGCGGACTTGATCGCCGTCCTGACCGGGCAGTGGGGCGATTACGGTCTGCCGCCGGGACAAAGCAGCTTCGCTATGCACGCGATGGTCGCACGTCACTATTTTGAGGGCGGCTGGTATCCCGTTGGCGGCGCCTCGGAGATCGCCGCGGGAATCGCTCCGGTGATCGAGCGCGCCGGCGGCAGGATCCTGGTGGGCGCGGAAGTCTGCCGCATCCTTCTCGACAGCAAGGGCGGTGCGGTAGGCGTGGTCATGGCCGACGGCCGGGAATTCCGCGCGCGCACCGTGATCAGCGACGCCGGCGCGTTCAACACATTTGCCCGGCTGCTGCCGCCGGAATCTGGCGCCGGCAAGCCGCTCCTGCGTGAGTTGAAAAGCATTGCCCACTCCATGAGCCATGTCTGTCTCTATGTCGGTCTGAAGCAGGATGGCCCGGAAACGGAAGCCGGCAATCTCTGGATCTACCCGGACGCCGACCACGACGGCAACGTGGCGCGCTTCATGAAAGATCCGGAAGCTCCGTTTCCGGTCGTCTTTGTTTCCTTCCCTTCGGCCAAGGACCCGACGTTCGCCAGCCGCTATCCCGGGCGTTCGACTATCGAGGTGGTGGCGCCTGCGCCGTACGAATGGTTCGAGCGCTGGGCCGGAGAGCGCTGGAAGCGTCGTGGGTCCGACTACGACGGCCTCAAGGAACGCTTCACTTCGCGGCTTCTCGAAGCGCTGGAGCGCCACGTCCCGGCCACCAAGGGCCGCGTGGAGTACGCCGAGCTTTCGACGCCGCTCTCGACGCGCCACTTCGCGAATTACCCACGCGGCGAGATCTATGGACTCAGCGCAACGCCGGAGCGGTTCGCCATCCGCAGCCTGGGAGCGCGGACTCCGGTACCAAATCTCTATCTCGCCGGGCAAGACGTCTGCGTCGCCGGGGTGACCGGCGCGCTGATCGGTGGAGCCGTGACCGCGTCGGCGATCCTGCACCGCAACCTGCTTTCGGTGATGTTGAAGCGCGCGTAGCCGGGAACCTTCGCAGCTTGCCCGGTGTCTAACGGGTCATGCTTGAAGCCATCGGCTTGACCAAGCGTTTCGGCTCCATTCCGGCCGTGGACAACGTCAGTTTCACCGTAAAGCCATACGAGGTCCTGGGCTACCTTGGGCCGAACGGATCAGGCAAGAGCACCACAGTGAAGATGCTCACCGGCCTGCTGCCGCCGAGCGAAGGGGAAATCCGGCTCGAGGGCCGGCGCATCCAGGACGATCCCATCGCCTACAAGCGCCGCCTGGGCTACGTCCCGGAGGAACCGCACATCTACTCTTACCTGACCGGACCCGAATACCTGCGGCTGGTGGGGCGGCTACGCGGGATGCCGGAGGCGACGCTGGAGCGCCGCATCGACGCGTTCCTACAACTGTTCGGGCTGCACCCGCATCGTTATACGCCCATTTCCTCCTACTCCAAAGGCATGAAGCAGAAGGTGCTGATCGCCGCGGCGTTGCTGCACGATCCGGACGTGCTGATCTTCGACGAGCCCCTTTCCGGCCTGGACGTGACCACCGCGCTGGTCGTCCGCAGCCTGCTGGAGATGCTGGCCGCGCGCGGCAAGATCATCCTGTACAGCTCGCACGTCCTCGAAGTGGTGGAGAAGATCTGTCACCGGGTGATGATTCTCAGACGCGGAAAGGTGGCCGCGCATGATTCGGTGGAGCGCCTGCGCGATCTGATGAAAGCGCCATCGCTCGAAGACATCTTTTCCCAACTCGTGCTGCACGAAGATCCCGACAAACTGGCCGGAGAAATGGTGGCGGTGATGCAGTGCTGAAAGACGGGCCATTCCGGCAACTGGTCCGCCACTTCTTTGCCAAGTTCTTCGACAACGATTGGGCGCCGCCGGGCGGCGAGGTCACCTCCACGGTGACCCACGCCGTGGCTCTGCTGGCGATGCCCGGCATGGTGCTGCCAATCTGGTTCATCACCAAGTACACCTACCTGTGGCATCACCCTTCGCTCGAACCGTTGCGTTGGTCGTGGCCGCATAAGTATTTGTTCATTACGCTGGCCGTGGGCGTCATGGGGGCACTGGCGATCTTCGAGTGGGACAGTCTCTTTCCCGATATCCGCGACTTCCACATCCTCACCCCGCTTCCTCTGCGTCCGGCCGCCATGTTCGCCGCCCAGGTTTCGGCGCTGGCGCTGTTCATGCTGTTGTTCTCGGTGGCCATCAACGGCGTTTCCAGTTTTTCCTACCCCTTCATCGCCGGCATCCCTGACGTGGCCGTTGCCGGACGCGTGAGGCTGACTCTGGGCCATGTCGTCGCGGTCTTCTTCGCCTCCTGGTGTACGTTCCTCACAGTCGTCGCGGCGGAAGGCCTGATGATGCTGCTGCTTTCTCCGCGCGCTTTCCGCAAGGCTTCCCCGTACGCGCAGTTTGTACTGCTCAGCCTGCTGGCGATCCTGTTCCTGCTCTACGAAGAGGTCGCTCCTTACTTACCGGCGCTGCGTCCGGACAATCTGCAGATCCTGCGCGTCCTGCCGACGATGTGGTTCCTGGGCCTCTACGAAGTGGTAGCCGGGAACCAGAGCCCGTTGTTCGTCGAGTTGGCCCGGAGGGCGCTGCTGGCGACGGCGTTGGTCACCTCAACAGCCGTCATTACTTACGGGCTCGCCTACCGGCGGCACGCACGACGATCGCTGGAAGCGTCGCCGCTGGCGGAGGGCGAGTCCTCACCGCTGGCCGGACTGGCCACTCGTTGCGTCGACCGCTGGGCGTTGCGCCAACCGGTGGAGCGCGCGGTCTTCCATTACCTGGTCCAAACCCTCAACCGCAGCCGCAAGCACAAGCTCTTTCTGGCCATCTACGCGGGCGTGGGCTGCGCCGTGGTCTTCGAAAGTCTGGTGGCGTTCTATTCCGTTGAAGGTCCCGGCGGAGTCTATAAGCCCGGGCCCGCTCTGCTTTCGATTCCCTTAGTGCTCAGCCTGTTCTTGCTCTCGGGTCTGCGGCTGATCTTCACCATTCCTGCTGAACT
>CAYPHP010000496.1:0-3999 GCA_964410045.1 uncultured Acidobacteriota bacterium
GGCAGAGGGCAGGCGCGGAGGCCTGCCCCTACAGGCGCGGGTCTGGTAGGGGCGGGCCTCCGTGCCCGCCCATTTTGGCGTAGGCCGTCACTTCATGCCCTGGAACTGTTCGAAGCTGCTTTGGCCGCTCATGAAGAAAACCAGCGACCCGATAAACAGCGCGACGTTGCCGACGATCGCGATGGTTACGATCGTCCATCCCACGGCTCGCTGGCGGTGGAACTGGTAAGCGATATTCAGGGCGGCGGGAACAGCCAGAGGCAGATTGTGAAGCCCGAAAACGACGAGGGCGACTCCCAACCAGGAGTTGAGCGCAACCGTTGCGCTCCTGCCGAAGACCAACCACCCGGCCGGAATGGTCAGCGCCAATCCGAGAGGATAAAGCAACCACGGCGAACCATTCAGATTGCCTTGAACCAACTTGACGGTGACCGCCAGGAGGTGTCCAAGCGACATCGTGCCGATCATGCAGCCGTAGAACAGGTTCATCGCCCCCAGGACTTGGAGCGGCTGAGACGCATCGATGAAGCGACGCTTGACGAACGATACCCCAACCGCGGTCAGGGACAGAAGCATGGAGCTGAAGAGCCACTTGCTCTCGTCCAGGATCAGTGCTGAGATCGCTTGGCCGACGGTCTGCTCCATGCCAACTTACTTCACCACCACCTTGTCCACTTGGACGTTGTCCACCTTATCGGCGACACGAACGGCGATGGTGTGCTCTCCGGGAGATAATTCCGAGGTCAGGAAGCTGTAGTCCTCCTGCAGCGAGTCGGTGAGCATGTCCTGCGGCAGCACCACCTGCCACTCCCCACCGTCCACCGAACACTCGGCCCGGCGGATGACGGACATGGCGTCGTCGGCACGGAACGAGACGCGGATCCGGTTGCCCTCGCGGACCCCTTTCAACGTGAGGATGGACGGAGGCGTGTTATCGATTTCGAAGGAGGTGCTGATTTTCTCGTCGCTCAGAGCGTCCTGCTCAGTGTTGGACGGAGCATCCGAGGCCACCACTTTCACCATGTACCGGCCATCCGGGAAGGTATTGGCATCCCAGGAATAGAACCGGTCGCTGGTCTTTTCCTTCAGCAGTTTCCAATTGGTTTCATTAACACCCTTGATGTAGAGGGTGAACACGAGTTGATCGTCGTTGTCGTCACGGGCCGCCCAGCGGACGCCTTGCGCGCCCTTCTGAGCCAACATCTGGGCCGGGGGATTGAAAACCACCACCGGAGGAGGGATCTGTGAGCGCGGTTGGCCGAGCGCCGGCAGGGTCAGAGGCTGCGGCTGGTTCGCCGGAGGCGGCGGTGGAACATTGAAGCGGTAACCGCCGGGCGTGGCTTCCACTTCGTCGATCGTCGGCGGCAGGTTCTTCGGCATGTAGGCGACCTCCACCGAATCGAGCAATGGGGACGCCTTGCCGTCGGCGCTGGTCATGACCACTTTCCATTGCACGAAGCGGGCCCCCGGAACGTTGGACGCCTCTCCCATGGACCGCCGCACCGGCTGGGACCAAGCACTCCAGTTGCGGTCCGGATTGTCGACGTTGCCCGAGCGCGCCGTCAAGGTGATGCTTGAACCGGTGGGCTGCTGGTTCTCCCAGCGCAGCGCGCCCCAGCGCGAGAAATTCCGGGCATCGAAAGCCTCCGACTCGAAACTTCCTTCTTTCTCAAACTGCGAGCCCAGTTCAAAGACCTTGCCGATATTCCCGGTAGCGACGTACACCACACCACGCGAAGAACGCAGCAATGTCGTGACCTGTGAGGCCGGGGCTTTCAGCAAGGTGGTGAAAAGGACATCGGAGTCCAATTGGTAGAGCCGCCCCTTGTTCCCGGCGCCCAGCAGCGGCTTGCCTGTGGCGGTGAAGGACAGCGAGTAAACGACCTCGTCGCGTGAGAGCCAGACCCGGCGCGGCGAGCCGTCCGGCAGAAAGCGATAAACCTCAGTCCCACCCAACACCGCAGGCGTCTGGCCGGGAACGAAGGCCGGCGCAGCCAGGACTCCCTGTGGCGCGGGGGCGGGAGCCGGCGCGCTGGGCAGGGTCCGGGGCGGCTTGTCGCCGACCGCCGCCGCGTAAATGCTCCCGTCGTCTCCGACGGCCAAGGCCGTAACTTCCTTCTTGGCGGCTTGATAAAGAACAAAGCCCTTGCCGGACCCGTCCGTCCCGGGCGTAATGCGCATGACCAAGCCGCTCGGCTCCGTACCCACGATCAGCGTCTTGGTCCGCAGATCCAGGACCATCGAACGGATATGGGTGTCCTCGTTGTTGTAGAAGAGCTTGCCCTTGCCGTCGCGATCCACTCGGAAGATCTCGCCCTGATCGCCGGTAGCGACGTAGAGGAAACCCGCGGGGTCCCAGGCCAGCGCCCAAACGTATTTGGCCTTGGGCTCGAAGAAGACGCTGGACTTGCCGTCGGGCGTGATCTTGTAGATCTTGGGATCGGGAGAGGTGGCCGCGTAGACGTTGTCCTGCCCGTCGACCGCCAAGGCGTGGATCTCCAGTTCTTTTCCGCTGAAGACGGTCTCCGCCTTGGGCTCAACGGTGGGATTCTTGGGGTCCGGCGTGAGGCGAACCACTTTGCTCGGCGAGCCGCCGCCAACGTAAATCCGGCCGTGGCTGTCCTCGACCAAGGCCCAGGCGTAGTTGAGCTGGGGATCGTTCAATGTTCGAAAGCGCGGCGCCAGCAGCAACCGCCCGTCGCTGCGCATCGAGACATTAGTGGCCGTACCCTTCTCGAAGTCTTCGAAGCGATCTTGCCTCCAGACCCGCGTGGTTTCCGCGGCCCCAAGAACGGCACAACAAAGGATCACAAGGAATAAGATTCGGTTCATATTGATGATGGATCGCGAATGATCAGCGGCGATCTGCTCCTGCCCGGGTGGTTCTATTTCACCGTGATGGTCACCGTTTGCACGCCGGAAATCACATAGTCCACGGGAAAGGCTTCCTGCTGCAGCGCGGTTTCGTGAGTCACCGTCAAGCGCCCCTGGACCCGGCCATGGTCGATGACGCTGGCCATGGAAGCAGGGATGCTTGGAAGGATCTTGTCGTCCACGTAGGCCGTAGGCGCCATTTGCAGCAGGCTGACGTAGAGCTGGCCGTTGGAGCGCTCCCGGTTCAACACGGAAACGATCTCGCTCAAACCCGGCATCTTGTTTTGCAGGAGCAGAATGTTGCTCCAGCGGTTCATGTTGTCGGCGTCGCTGAACTGCAGGCGCAACTCGCCTTTGGGCGCCGTAGTGGGAATCCGGAACTTCATGTCCTTGGCCACCCGCTCTCCGCGATAAGGCCGCAGGAAGACCCGGATATTCAACTCCTCGCCGGGCCGCACTTCGCTCTTTTCCACCCACACGTTGTCGAGGACCGCGGTGCGCCGCTCGGCCAGCAATTCCACGTCCAGTTTCACGTTTTTGATCTTGGGCGTTTCAAAGGGGTTGGTGAAGACCCGTCCGAAACGGTCCCCGAGCCAGAAGCTGAGCGCCATCGGCCCAGGCATGGGCGAGTTTTCCGGCGCCGCGTACATCTGCTCCAGCTTCACATCCGGATAGCCTTCCAGCTCGAAGTTGGCCTTCAAGCGGTAAGTCAGATCGTCTCCATACTCGTTCAAGCCGGACAGCGTGTTGAACGTGGTCAGGATGATCATGAAGGGAGTGAACTTGGCGTTTTGGAAGATCTCGAAATGGTAGGTCTTGTTCAGGGACCGGCTGCGGATAGTGGTCTCGACCGGAATCATCTTGGCCGACTCGCCCAAGACGCCCATGATGGCCGAGTGCCGGTCTTGGCGCAGGACGCCGACGACTTGCTCGGCGTTCATGATCTTGAAGGGCGAGAAGCTGGAACCGAACGTGGTGACCACTTCGGCGGTGGCCATGGGGATATCCACAGGGCCGGAGTTGAAAAAGGGATGCCCGAAGGCCAGCACTTTGCGCCCGTCGTTGTAGGTGACGGTGCCGCTGCCGGCGATGGCCAGGTCGCCCGCGACCAGCACCCCGGCGACC
>CAYPHP010000497.1:0-3981 GCA_964410045.1 uncultured Acidobacteriota bacterium
CGAGAACCGACGGCGGTGTAGGGTTCACCGCGCCCTGGGCGAGCATGTATTGGGTTAACCTGAAGAGTCACATCGCCAGCCGCGTACTCTGGGAAGTCGGCAAGAGTGACTACAAGACCGAAGACGACGTTTACAAGGCCGCTTATGTCATACCCTGGCCCGACTGGTTCGCGCCTTCGCAGACGATCAAGGTCAAGGTCAGCGCACGCCGCTGTCCCCTTCCTAGCCTGGATTTCATCACGCTCCGGATCAAAGACGCCGTCTGCGACAAATTCGTCGCCTCCAAGCAGCGACGACCCAGCGTCGATACGGAACGCCCGAACATCAGGCTCGATGCCTTTCTCGACCAGAGCAGCGTCACGTTTTATCTGGATACGTCCGGCGAGCCGCTCTTCAAGCGCGGCCACCGGACGGCCTCGGTCGAAGCGCCGCTGCGAGAAAACCTCGCGGCGGGAATTCTGAAGTTGGCCGGCTGGACCGCCAAAGACGTGCTGCTCGATCCCATGTGCGGCGGCGGGACGATCCCACTCGAAGCGGCCTTGATGGCGCGGCAGATTCCGCCGGGCATCTCACGCCACTTCGCGTTCGAGCGGTTGCTCATTCATGACGCCCAGCGCTGGGGCCATCTCCGCGAAGCGGCCCGCGCCAAACAAGTGGCCAAGGTACCGGCCGCCATCTATGCGTCCGACCGTGATCCGGCGACGGTGAAGATCGCACAGCGGACGTTCCAAGGTGCTGGAGTCGCCATCGACGTCCGATTGAAGCAGAGCGACATTCTGGATCTGGAAGCGCCGGCCGACCAAGGCGTGATGGTGATCAACCCACCCTATGGCGTCCGTCTCAGCAAGCCGGAAGAGATGGAATCGTTCTATCCCCGGCTCGGCGATTGGCTGAAGCAGCGCTTTGCCGGCTGGCGCGCCTACATACTCACCCACGACGCCAATGTGCCGAAGCTCATTGGTCTGGCACCGTCCAAACGCATTCCGCTCTTCAACGGGGCACTGGAATGCCGCCTGTACGAATTTATAATCGTGCCGGGCGGAGCGCGGCGGCGGCTAGTTGGCTCGAAACAACCGGTTCCAACTAAAAGGTATCAATGAGACGTGTGGCTCTAATCACTGAGCTGCGCGACGTCATCTAGACTTACTGATGAACCGCGTCGGAGAAAAGGGGTCGGAGAAAAGGGGTCGGGAGTCTTTTCTCAGGAGCCCTTCGGCCGGCCGCGGGGCCGGAGCGTCGAATCCATCCCGAACCGCTTGACCATGCGCCGGACCCAGCCCTCGTCGCCAAAGGGCCGCCCCCGTTGTACGCTCGTTCGAATCGCCTCTAGCTCGGCCGCCCCTTGCGGACGGTTCACCCGGGCCACCCAATCCCATGGCCGGTCCATCGGCCAATCGCTCAGCCACGCAGCAGCCGTCGCATCCCCCTGCGTGCGCCGCCACAGACTCCCCCATTGCCAGTCTTCGGCCCCCTGCACCAACTTTGCGCGCAACGCATTGCGCTCCACATACCGGGCGACCGTGAGGAAATGCGCGTCCGTCTGCACGGGAAAGGATTTGAACCGGCCTTGATACACCGGCCCCGTTCCCGCCGTCTTGTGATGGGCATGCCAGCGTTGCGTGTGCGTGACCGTGATCCACCGCAGCACCGCGGAGAGTTCCCCATCGCGTCGTGGCCACAGGAGCAGATGCCAATGAGTCGGCATCAGGCAGTACGCGGGGATGCGCACACGGGTCGCGGCCACGGCCTCGGCCAAGATCTTTTCGAACGCGGCGTAGTCCGCCGGCGTCTCGAACAACGGCAAGCGGCCGACCCGACGGTTCAACACATGATAGGCGATCTCACCAGCAGCGAGACGGGGGCGGCGGGGCATGCGCCCTTCTACCCATCCCAGCGCCGCCTGTCAAGAAAAGACTCCCGACCCCTTTTATCGTGACGTGATAGACGGCACCGGGATATTCAATCCGTAGCGGGCGGGCCATGACACGGGACCCTAGCAGGTCGGATGTGTGATTGCAAGACCTGACCCCTTTCCTAGGTCGCACGCCATTATAGGTGTAGGCCGCTTGGTTGATCGGGGTGCTGGTGGCCGTCAGCTGATGGAGGATGCTCTGCACTTGGCTCGCCACATCATAGGTGTAGGTCGTCTGCGTCCCGTTGGGCAACGTCAGACTCGTGCGCCGCGAGAGGGCGTCATAGGTTAGGCAGTAACTGTTTCGTTGAGAGACTACGATGACAAGAATACATACCAATACTGCTCCCCAGCAATCTGTTTGTGTTTCTGGGTTCGCTTGAGTAGTTGTTTGCTCTCATCATAGATGTACCCCGAAGATGAGCCCAGGGCCCCTCCAGTCGCCATCATAATATATATAGAATTTCCCTTGCTCGCAGAGAAATTCTTCAGATCAAGCTCTTGCGCCAATGCCGTCATTCTCAAAATCTGAATCTTTAACGATGCGAATTTCTCGACCATTTCGGGTACGGAGGAAATCTTATCGCCTTCGAGTAGGAACTGTTTTGTTACAACACTGTACCCTCTAATATTCGTAACCATGGCCGTCTGTGTTGCGAGCACTCTCAATTCATCCAAAGCCTGTCGGCGAGCAGAAAAGCTATTTTCCAGTCCGTCCAGAGAGTACTCGCCTGTACACGCCGCTATGTAGCAAAGCAGAAGCGCAAGTACTCCGCGTTGCCAAAGCGACCTACTTAGGCAAAGGACATTCGTTGGGACATTGGTGAACAAGGTACCCTCCATCAAAATCTGTCATGCCTTCACGAATCCAAAGTTGGTCATCTTGATAATCTCCATACGGAGACTCGCCCCACGGCCATCCTTCCCCATTGTGCCAGCCATAACCTTTCCAAAGATCGCCGAAAAGTTGGTACGCTCCAGCACCGCGCAGAGCTAGTCCGGCAGACGTTCCTCGTGCCCGCATTAGCACACCATAGTGCCAGTTCCCATACGCCTCATACTTCTTGGATAATCTTTTCGGGTCCCATCTTCCTCCTTCTGAGAAATTGTCGATTATGTCCCACCAACCCATATTCCGTATTAGTCTAATATCTTCACAGATATCTTCACCTGGAGGAGACGGTGGAGCTATCAAACCGAGCGGATCAGTAAAAACTGTGGGGCGGTTGTTTACATATGCGTACAGATTAACTCCTGCTAAGATCCCAAGAGGATCAGCGTGAATGAATCTTCCGATCGAAGGATCATAGTACCTTTCCCTGTAATGATAGAGCCCACTCTCACTATCGAACTCCCGTCCGGTGTACGTATACGGCTGCTCGAGAGTGCCGGGGGATTCAAGAATGTTCCCGTACGCGTCGTAACTGTAGCTCTTGGTGGTGGCGCCCGTTGAGTCGGTCAAGTCCGTCACCGAACCTAGACCATCCTGATGGTAGAAGAAGGTGCTGCCGCCTTTCGTCACTGCAATGGGCTCGTCGATGCCAGGACCGTGCGTATACCGCGCTTGGAGCACGTTGCTGCCGTCATATTCGAGCAGAATATCTTCGCCATCGTAGATGTACCGCTTGGTCTGCCCATTCGCCACCTTCTCAATGCGGCGCCCGAGCCCATCGTAGCGATAGGTACTCGTGAAGGCTGCAGTCGGATTCCCCGCGACAAACTCTTCCACCTTCGTCAGCCGGTTCTCCGCATCGTAGGTGTATTGGGTGTAATTGCCGGTGGCCAAGAGCGTCTTGCGGGTCAAGTTCCCGTTGTCGTCATACTGGTAAGAATGCGTGGAATCCGCCGTGAGCTGGTTGCCCGCGTTGGTCACGTTCCCGACTGTGGTGCGATTCCCCACGGCGTCATAAGCGAACGCCTGCGACGTGCCGAGCAGCGGATGGCTCGCTGAGGTCAATCGATCCAGCGCATCATAGCCGAACGCTTGGGGTCCTCTTCGGTCCGTCAGACTCGTCCGATTCCCCACGCCGTTGTAGAGATAGTCGGCTTTGTTAATCTGCGTACTCGTG
>CAYPHP010000498.1:0-3979 GCA_964410045.1 uncultured Acidobacteriota bacterium
GAGATCGGGAGCGAGACCGACTTCATACTGAGCGAGGTGAAGCGCCTGCGGCTCAAATGCGATTGCCGGGGAACCCTCCTGAAGTTCGGCGAAGGAACGCATCCCGCCGGGCGGCGGTCCAGGATCCAGGAAGAAGACGTGCCGGAGATCCGGGAGTGGAGGCAGTGAACGATAGATGTCGATGTAGTTCAGATCGCGAAAACCGGCAATCAGGAAGAGCGCGTTGGCCTGGGACTGACGAAGCAGGTACTCGATCTCGGCAGCCTTCAACGCCGTATTCACGGTGACCAGGATGATGCCGGCCTTGGCCATGGCGAACTGCAGCAAGACCCATTCGGGACGGTTGGTGGCCCACACCGCGGCGCGGTCGCCCTTCTTGAGTCCGCAGGCCAGCAAGGCCCGGGCGCAGGATTCGGCGCGCCGCTCCAGTTCGGCGAAGGTCCAGCGCACGCCCGGAGTAACCAAAGCCTCGTGGTTGGGAAGATCGCGGGCCAGGAGGGAGAGCAACTCGCCGACCGTAACGTCGCGATAAGACATTGGACGGTTCAATCCCTGCGGACGACCACCACCGTAATGTCGTCGTTCTGGGCGCGGCCGGCGGCGAAGTTGCGCACTTCGAAGACCACCCGGTCGCGGACCTGCTCCGGAGTCCCCAGCGGCTGCGCGAGCACTTCGCACAACCGTTCCTCGCCGAACATTTCATCGGCAGGGTTATAAGCCTCGGTGACCCCGTCGGTGTACATCACCAGCGTGGCCCCCGGCTCCAGGGTCACAGTGTTCTCCTTGTACTGGGCGAAGGGGAACATCCCGATCGGCAGGCAATCCGACGAGAGCGGCTGGATTTCGCCATTGGGACTTACCAGGTACGGCGGGTTGTGCCCGGCATTCACAAACACCAACCGCCCGTCGGCTTCCAGCAGGCAATAGAACAAAGTGGCGTACTTGTCGGGCGTCGACCGATCGCAGACGTAGGCATTCACCCGTTGCGTCACCTTCTCCGGCGAGAGTCCGGAGTTGGCCGTCGCGTAGAAGACACCCTGCAGCATGGACGCCAGCAGCGCCGCGGTGATGCCCTTGCCGGAGACGTCGGCAATCACGATGCCCAGGCGACCCTCACCCACGTCGATGACGTCGAAGTAGTCGCCGCCCACTTCCTGGCAGGCGACATTGTGCCCGGTAATCTGGTAGCAGCCCACCTGGGGGAACTTCCGTGGCAGCAGTTCCTGCTGGATGGTCCGGGCGATGTCCAACTCGCGCTGCAGTTTTTCATTCTCCCGGGCCTGCTCCAGCAGCTTGGCGTTCTCCACCACTTCTGACGCCTGCATGCACAGGGACTGCAGGATCTCCCGGCTAGTGTCGGAGAACGACGACGTGGGCTGGCGGCTGTCCATGTACAAGACGCCGATGACGTCGGACTGCGAGCTGAAAACGGTTGTCTCCACGGCCATCGACACCTGCATCTTGAGCAGGGGCAGACAAATGATGGTGCGCAACTCCAAGTCGGCGATGCTGCGCTGGGCTAGCAAGGCCTCCTCGTGTCCGGAACCCACGTCGGTATGAATCACGGCGCGGCGAGTGGAGAGCGCCCGTTCCACAATGGTGTTCGAAAGCTTCAGTGCTTCCGGAGGCAGCGAAGTTTTGGACCGGTCCCGGGCTACCTTGAAGCTCATTTTGCCGGCGGCGTTCTTGAGCATCAGGAATCCGCGCTCAGCGGCCGCCACCGTCAGTGAAGAATCCACCACCGCGGTAAGGATGTCCTCCAGCGAGAGCCCGGCATGCAGCACGCGGCTGACCTCCAGCATCGCGCTCAGGCTCTGCAACTCGGTTACGTCGCCCGTGCCGGTGGGAGTGGTTTTGAAGCGGTCCAGGAGCTTGCTCACCGACGGCTGATCACTGGAGAAGATCAGCACGTACGAGTCGCTGACTCCGAACTCGATCCGGTCGTTGGGCGCCAGACGGTGGCGCGTAATGCGCTGGCCGTTGACGTAGGTACCGTGCCGGCTCTCCAGGTCCAGCAGCATCAGGTGGCCGTCTTCTACCAGGATCTGGGCATGGCGCCGGGAGATGCGGTTGTCCCGCAGCAACAGGTCGTTGTCTCCGAACCGCCCCATGGTCATGGGCAGTTTTTCCAGAGTCACTTCCTGGCGTTTGCCGGAAGGATCAATCACGCTGAGACGGCCGATCACGCTCATGAGAGTGTTGGAACGCGGGTTATCTTAGCACGAACGGATATCCGTACCCGGGCGAAGGGTCGCCACCTACTTCCAGACCGCCAGCAGAGTCTGCAGCGGATCGGGGAGGACTTTCTGAGACGGAGCCGGCAAGGGCAGACTGAAGCGGGTCTGCTTGCTTCGCCGACCGCGACGCCCGCATAAACGTCCCCACGGGCGGTCTGAACATAAATGGGGATCGGCAGAAGCCAGGAGTCATCCACGCCTTCAAGGACCGCCGTGCCAGTGACCCTGCCCCCCGTGGCGCGGGTCGTGGCTGCCTTCTTGAGTCCGGCGGTGGCCGCTGCCGGACGAGGCGCCTCCACTTTTGCGCTGACCTTGACCTCCGGAATCCCCACGCCGTAGACCCACTGATCGAAGAACCATTCCAGGCTCCGACCGTGCTCCGCGTTGACTTCCGGAATCACGAACCGCTCGGCGACAACGCGGAAGTCCGCCGTTGAGAGCGGCTTGCCTGCATACTCGTCGCGCAAGGCCCGTAAGAACTTCAGGAACGCGGCGTCGGAGCCCGTCTTCGGCTCGCGCATCAGTTGACGCAGCATGTGCAGGATCCACGGACCCTTCAGGTAGACCACCACGCTCACTCCCTGGGGGTTCTTCGAGGAAACCAGGCGGTACCCCAGCACCGGCGGACCCGCCGATTCGGCGGTCTGATCGTCGGTCTTTTGCAGCAAGGCGGAGCGATGCTTGTCCAGCATCTGGCGGATCTGGCGTGGTCCCGCCTTGCCGTCCTGCTCCAGCCATAGCAGGGAGGTGTAGGCCGCCAACGCTTCGATCAACCAATCCTCGCGGTAGCTGGCTGGGCGGACCACGTGCCCCCACCACTGGTGGGCCAACTCGTGGACCGGAAGGATGGTCCGGAAGAATACTTCCGTGGACTCGGGCGTGTGCTGGCGGCTGGTGTCGTAGGGCAGCAGGTAGGAAGTCGTCGATAGATACACCAGGCCCGGCCAACCTTGACCGAAACTCCCTGGGATCGGAGAAACCGCCAGGCGGCCGGACGGCAACGGGCCCAACACCTTGATCATGAACTCCATCGCCCGGACCTGGTCCTTGGCGATGGTCTCGGCCACCATTGCAGGACTGGGCGGCGGCGGCGCAGCGACCATCAGTGGCGGGCGGCGACGCCCAGGGGGTCCCAACGGAGGGCCAACAGGCTCGACGATTTGCGCTTTCGGACGCAACGACTCAAGCGCGGTTTCCAGTGACCGGTTAGCGTACACCTCCACCACGGTGCCGTCGGCGGTCTTGGCCGAGCTCGAGACGTATTCTCCAATGTTGAAGCCAGCCACGCGGAGCGGAACCCTGGACTTCCATCTGGACAGCCGGACTTCGCCCTCCTCCCGCTCCTCCAGGCGATCGCCGGTCGCCACCAAGCGCAGGTTCTTGGGACAGCGGAAAGTGAGCTCGAAATCGGCCGGGTGGTACCCGCGATTGGGGTACCAACTGCCGCGGGCGCCCACGAAGTAGACCCCGTTGCCCGCATCGGAGATGACTTCACCGGCGTAGCGAACCTTCAATGTGTAGCGGCGACCTTGCTCCACGGGAGCCGGGAGCATCACCAACAGGATGTCGTTGCCGCGCTGCTTGACCTGGCTTTCATCACCCACTTCGTTCTGGAAAAACGGCAGGTCCGTTCCGCCGCCCTGCACGGAGGAGACCTTGAGAAATCGGGAAAGCTCGAAGAACAAGGCCCGCTCTCCGGACTGCACCGCCTCCAACTCGACCTCGGCGGTAACTTCAAGCTG
>CAYPHP010000499.1:0-3975 GCA_964410045.1 uncultured Acidobacteriota bacterium
GGTAAGGGAGTTTCGCGAATAGCCGCTCTCGGCAACTCATCCAGCGTAGGTCTTCTTCTTCGCGCGTTAGGGCATGACCAACAAGCACCAAATTTCGATAATGGAGGTTCCAGTGAACACTACCCTTGTTCGTCGTCTCGCCTTCATCGTCATCATCGTGGCAGTTTCCCACATACCGGCGGCAGCCGAGTGCTTTGGTGAACCGCAAACGATCTACATCACCAGCTATTGGTCGACATCTCAGAACGGCTGGATCAGCCAAGGAGATGGGGCCTCTAGCCTCAACGTTGTGCAGCCACCGGGATATCCCGCATATCAGTGCATAGGCCTTGCGGCTGCTTCGGTGGACATCGGGACTCCAATGGCTTACTCCAGTGGTTCCGGTTACGTCTCGATTTGGGATGCGCAAGGCGGTCCCTTCACGTACTACGCCACGGGATCGGTAACCTGGACCGCAGACTTGGTCTTTACATCGGTGGCCAACCTGTCTACCAAGGAACTTATTACCGAACCGACACCGTCGTCTATCAACTCGTGATCGTCGATTGACGATTCTAGGCTCTGAAGGACGCGCATCGGGAAGCCTGGAATCGCGCCACGTGCTGACCTTCCGGGCCGAGTTCTACAACCTGCTGAACCGGGTGATGTTCTCGCCGCCGGCCGCCAGCTTGCTGACCAGCACGTTCGGCCGCATTACTTCCACCCGTAATCCAACGAACTACGTCGGAGCGGGCCGGCTGACCGGGGCGCGGTTTGCGCAGTTCGCCTTGCGGTACACGTTCTAGCCGGCGCTGGCGGACGCGTAGCTCGCAGCGAGGCGCGTAGCTGATTCGTGCAGAGGGGCCGCTCCCTGAGCAACGCCCCTCTGTGCCACTCAAGTTCCATCCCCCGCCGCACTCCACCGTTCCACTTCTTCACGCCGCGGGAATGGGATCGTCCGCCTGCCTTGCGGATTCAATTCGGCTTCCGCCCTCTGGACCGTGAACGCTCTGCATGACACTGGCCGGACGTCTTGGGCACCCCCAACCAGAGACATATAAGTTGACATATACTGTGTCTATGGCACAGGTAACAATCTACTTGGATCCAGAGACCGCGCGAACACTCCGGAAGGCTGCGCACTCCGCCGGGGTGTCGGTCAGCCGCTGGATTGCCGATCTCGTCCGCCAGAAGACTTCGGACACCTGGCCCCGGGAGTTCCTGGAACTCGCCGGATCGGTGCCGGATTTTCCCTCCGCGGAGGAACTCCGGCGTGACCTGCCTCCCGATCTCCCGCGCGAGAGGCTCTAGTGCTGTTCGCACTCGACACCAACACGTTGATCTATTTCCTACGCGGGCAGGGCGAGGTAGCGGCTCGCCTTCGCGCGACTGCTCCCGGACAGGTGGCGATCCCGGCCGTCGTCCTCTACGAACTCGAAGTGGGCCTGCTGAAGGCCAGCCGCCCGGAGTCGGAACGCCGGGTCGTCGACCGCATCACCGAGGCGCTACGCGTCCTGCCTTTTGATGAGAAGTCCGCCCGCGCGGCGGCCGCCGTTCGCACGCAGCTTGAAAACGCCGGCACGCCGATTGGACCGTACGACACGCTCATTGCCGGCACGGTGCTGGCGCACAAGGCGGTTCTGGTGACCCACAAGACACGCGAGTTCGCACGGGTCCCGCACCTGCAAGTGGCGGACTGGTATTAGAGGGAACGCCGGGGATTTCGGTGGAAGGTGACTTGCGCCTAACCGCCGCCGACGAAATGGACAATCTCCAAGCGGTCGCCCGCCTCAAGCACCGTCGCGGACCACTGGTCGCGCCGCGCGATCGCCCGGTTGCGCTCCACGGCGACGCGGTCGCCCTTAAGTTCCAGGCTGTCCAGCAACCGGGTCAGGGTGAGGCCGGCGGCGACCTTCCGGCTTTCGCCGTTCACCAGAATCTCGATTTCGCCCGTTGTCGTCATCTCGTCCCGCCTCACGCCTCGAAGCCGCCCACGGTGTTCTGCTGGCGCACCACGAACTTCAGCGTGCGCATGGACTCTTCGGTGGACGCCCGCACCAGCACGGTGGCGTTCGGCCGCACCGGCAACGGAAACGTCAGGTGCGCCGTCCCGCTCTCGTCGGAAACGGCTTCGGCCCGCTTCCCTTCCGAGCCATCGGTCTCCATGAACGCTTCCACCTTGGTCCCGGTGGGAACGCGCAGGTGGAACAGCAGCAGACCGTCTTTCTCGAGCGAATCCTGGTTCAGCAGTTCCACGGTGACGCTGTCGGCGGGCAGCCCCGGCACGTAAGCGCCCGTTTTGATGGAGTCCACCAGCTCGCGGTGCTGGTTGCGGACCATCTCCTTGAGTTGCTCGGGGGAGACCTGCGTGGGATCGTAGCGGGTCCGCTTCTTGTCGAGGATCTGGCCCTTGTGGTAGATGACGGAGTCAATGAAGGGGTGCTTCTCCCCGCGATCCTCCGTTTGCACGTGGTAGACGCTGTCACCCGACCGTACATCGGTGTTGAACCCGAAGATCATGTGGCTGTTCGCGGTAGGCGGAACTTTTCTTGACGGCTGGCCCGACGCGCCATTATAGTTCTAAGTTTAGCACCCTAGGCCCGGGCGAATTATACACTGTCATCGCCACCCGGGTCAGGCTTTTGAGATGCCGACCAACTTCCTCGAACGCTACCTTCCCATCCTGATTCACGGCAGCATCGCAATCGTCATCGGCATCGCCATGGTCGCCCTCTCGAACCTGCCCGGCCGCCGGCGGCCCAGCCGCGTGAAGGCCATGCCCTACGAATCGGGCGTGGGGCCGGTGGGGGACACCCGCCACCCCTTCAACGTGAAGTTCTACCTGGTGGCGATGTTGTTCATCCTGTTCGACGTGGAAGCCGTGTTCCTCTTTCCCTGGGCCGTGGTGTTCAAGGAACTTGGCATGTTCGGACTGGTGGAGATGGTCATCTATATGGCTATCATCCTGGCCGGCTTCTTCTACATCTGGAAGAGCGGCGTGATCGACTGGAACCGGCAGGACTGATCCCATGATTCCCGACGACATCAAGAGCTACCCGGATGTGCAGGCCCTGGCGGCGCACGATCCGGACGCCATCGAGAACGGGAAGTACCATCTCGGCGAACTGACCCTGGAAATCCCGGCGGCGAGGATCGTGGCGGTGGGCGAGTTCCTGAAGACCCACGCCAAGTACAACCTCCTCGCCGGGCTCACGTGCCGCGACAACTATCCCCTGGAGCCGCGCTTCCAGGTGGTCTACCACCTGTTCTCGATCGACCGCAAGGAGTGCCTGCGTCTCAAGGTAAACCTGCCCGGTGAGAACCCCGCCGTTGACACCATCACGCCGGTGTGGCCGGCCGCGGGATGGCACGAGCGGGAGGTCTTTGACCTCTTCGGAGTCCGCTTCAACGGCCACCCCGACCTGCGGCGCATCCTGCTGCCGGATCACTTTGAGGGCTACCCGCTGCGCCGCGACTTCCCCACGGAGGGTCACCGCTAGCCATGTCCACCACGCTGCCGGTTCCGCCTCTCGATGTGAACATGTCCGGCTACTCGGTCACCGAGGGTGAGGGCGGGCGGCTGATTCTGAGCATGGGTCCGCAGCATCCCTCCACCCACGGCGTGCTGCGCCTGGTGCTGGAGATGGAAGGCGAGACCGTCCTCAAGGCGGTGCCGGACATCGGCTACCTGCACACCGGGATCGAAAAGACCGCGGAAGCGAAGACCTACTCCCAGGCCATCACCTTGACCGACCGGATTGACTACCTCTGTCCGATGGTCAACAACTTTGCCTTCTGCCTGTCCGCCGAGAAGTTGCTGCAACTGGAGCCGCCGCCGAAGGCGCAGTTCCTGCGGGTGATGCTGGCTGAGTTGACCCGCCTCAACAGCCACCTGGTGTGGCTGGGGACGCACGCCCTGGACCTGGGCGCCATCTCGATGATGCTGTACTGCTTCCGGGAGCGCGAGGAACTGCTGCGGCTGTTCGAATGCGTGGC
>CAYPHP010000500.1:0-3966 GCA_964410045.1 uncultured Acidobacteriota bacterium
TCACGCTCGGCGCTAACGCTCCGCAGCACCAGGAATTCAAACTGCTCACCGTGCTGGCGGCGCTGATCGGAACCATGTTGATCGCGCTCAGCGTCTTCCTGTGTTACGGCTTCTCCGACCGCCTGGCCCGAGCGCTGGGACCCTCGGCGATGAACGTGATCCTGCGCCTGTCGTCGTTCCTGCTGGTCTGCATCGGAGTTCAGATCTTCTGGAACGGAGCAAGCGCGTTGCTGTCGAGCGTCCGATGAAGGAAGGCCGCGCCATTTCAGTTACAATGACGGCACGCCATGCCCGGCGATCACTCTTCCGTCATCGGTTCCGTGCCGGCTAATCAGAAGCTGGCGGGACGGCCAATTCTGGATTTGACGAAGGTTCCGACTCCGTTGCGCGACGCCACCGGCCGCGTACGCGTCGCGGGTATCGACGTCTCCCACTATCAAGGCGATGTGGATTGGCTGCAGGTGGCCGCCGCCGGTGTTCAGTTTGTCTTCATCAAGGCGACGGAAGGCCGTAACAAGCCGGACGCCCGCTTCGCCGGAAACTGGGATCACGCGCGCGACGCCGGGTTGTTCACCGGCGCTTACCACTTCATGCGCACGACCTCCAGCGGCAAGGACCAGGCCCGCCGTTTCCTCAACGCCGTGGCCGATCGTTACGACACCGAGCGGGCACTGCCTCCGGTCCTGGACCTTGAGACAGCCGGTATCGAGGAAGAAGATGTCCTCGACTGGTTGGACGCGGTGCGCACAGAGTTGGACTGGATTCCGCTGGTTTACCTGAACTTTGACTTTGCCACGCGGTTCGCCTTCCCCGCGGCTACGGTCGGCGCATTCCCGCTGTGGTTCGCGCAGTATCCGCTCCGGTTTCGCGACAATGGACGTCCTTACGAGCCGCTGCACATCACCAAGCTGAAAACCTGGAAGGATTGGGCCTTCTGGCAGTTTTCCGAAACCGGCAAAGTCCCCGGCATCGACGGGTATGTGGATCTGGACGTCTTCCATGGCTCTCTGGCCGACTTGACGGCCTGGAGGAGCCGGTTGCAGAATGTCTCGCAATAGCTGGCTGGCGGCGTTGTTGGTCGTGGCGGTTTGCGCGGCGGCGCGCCTGAACTTTCCGGATCCGGATACCTTCTGGCATCTCGCGGTGGGTGAGCGCATTCTCGAGGAGCGTCAAGTCCCGGCCGGCGACGCGTACTCGTTCACCGCGCCGGGAAAAAGCTGGCTGGCGACGGAGTGGCTCGGCGAAGTCGTGATGGCGCAGGCCGCTCGCTGGGGCGGTCCGCCGGCCGCGACCGCGCTACTGTGGACGCTGGCTGCCGCATTCTTCCTGTTGCTTTACGCCCTGGCTCGCATGCGCAGCGGCAGCGCTGTGGCCGCCTTTCTCGCATGTCTCGCGATGCTCCCGCTGGCCGCCAGCCTGCTCACGTTGCGTCCGCAGTTGATCGGCCACTCATTCCTGGTCCTGCTGCTGATCGCGTTGGAGCGATTCCGGCAAGGTTCGACACGCCTCTTGTTTTTGCTGCCGGCGATGTTTCTGATCTGGGTGAATACACATGGCTCTTTCTTCCTGGGCCTCTGCGTGCTTGCAGGATACGGAATCGCCGGACTGTTCCCGGCCTTTCGTCTGGGAGGCGTGACTTCAGTTCCTTGGACCGCGGAGCAGCGCCGGCGCTTGTTTGTAGTCCTGGCACTGTGCGTTGTGGTTTTGCCGCTGACTCCCTACGGCGCTCGCTTGGCGACTTATCCGCTGGAGGTGGCCTTCCTGCAGCCGGTGAACGTGGCCATTGTCAGCGAGTGGCAGCCGATGAATTTCGGATTTCCCTGGGGCCAGATCTTTCTGGCGATGCTGCTGTTGATTCCGATCGTCGAAACGGCATTGCGGCCCGAACACCGGCTGGAGCAATTCGGCTTGTTGCTGTTTGCCGCGACCGCGGCATGTCTGCATCGCCGCTTCGCCTTGTTGTTCATCGTGGTCTTCGCGCCCTACCTGGCTGCAGTGTTGTCGCGCTGGATCCCAGCGTGGATGCATCAAGGCCGGAGTTGGCTGAACGTGGCCGCATTGCCGGCGGCGATCGCGGCGCTGGTCGCGCTGTTTCCGTCAAGTGCGGCGATCGATCAAGCCGTCGCCCAACGCTATCCCGCCGGTGCGGTGCGCTATCTTCGGGAGAATCCAGTGAGCGTTCCCCTGCTGAATACCTACACCTGGGGCGGCTACCTGATCTGGGCGTTCGAAGGTAAGCGGAAGGTGTTTGTGGACGGGCGCGCCGACCTCTACGAATACGCCGGAGTGCTATCCGACTACCACGACATCCGCCAACTGCGCTCCACCGCGCCGGCACTTCTGGATCGATATGGTGTGGGCGCCTGTCTGTTCGACCGCGAGTCCGCCCTGCTCACCTACCTTTTTGCCGCCGGCTGGAAGCCGGTTTACCACGATGAGATGTCCGTGCTGCTGGTGAAACCCGCGGCTAGTACCCGTTGATGTAGACGATCTCGGCGAAGTTCTTGCTAGGCAGAGAGACGGAGATTCCCTGGCTCATCAACTGCGCTCCGGTGCCGGCGACGAATTGCCGGCTCTCCTGAAAGGTCACCTGGTAGAAGGCCTCGGGACGAAGGCCGCGCGGATAAACGATGGTCTGGCCGGCCGGTGAATCCGGCCGGTAGACGAAGACCACGCCGCGATTCTGCTCCGCGTGGAACGACTGGATGGCCTCGATCCGGTATCCATCGGGCCGCTCGGTCAAGTGAAAGACTTTGCCATCGCGGATCAGGCCACGCAGCGACTTGTAGATGGCCGCTTCGCGCTTCACGAATTCGATCTGCTGCGGGGTCCACTCGGTGATGCGCTGCATCAGGATCCAGGGGCCGCCGAACATGCTGCTGCGCGTGGTGAACTGGATGGGCGGCTCCTGCATGTAGCGGTCGATGAAGCGGGGCGGAAACACGTAGCTCATCCCATAGACCGACTGCCGGCGCGGCATGTGTTCGCAGGCATCGCAACTGCCGAAGGTGGCGTAGCTGCGGACGGCGGCGAACGTGGACATAGTCCCGCCGTCGCCGTTGTTCTCCCAGATCACGTTGGGGAATTCCCGCCGGGAAAACTCCACCAGCGCATCCAGACCCTGGACCGAGTTCGACCAGTTGCTGTTGTCGGACGCATGGGTGTGCGTTTCCTTGGTGCACACCTTCACCAGGTTCTCGCCGTCCTGCGTGAGTTGGTCCACCTGATAGCGCTCAACGATCTGGCGCACCTGTTGCTGCATGAAGGATTGCACCGGAGCGTGCGACAGGCAGATGGACTCGGCGCCGAAATAACCGTAGGTGCTGGAACTGGTCCAGTCGGGGTTTTCCTGAAGCATGGGCGAGCTGGCGGAAGCTTCGACCGGCACGAAGTGCAGGCCGAACTTCATTCCCAGACCGCGGACGTATTCACGGAGAGCCTCAAGCCCGCTGGGAAACTTCAGCGGATCGGCTTCCCATTCGCCGATGCGGCGGGCCCAGCCCAGATCCACGACGAACATCTCCACGCCGACCTGGGCGGCGATCTCCGCGGCCCGGCGCATGGTGGTCTCATTAATGTCCTCGTTGTAGCCCCAGGAGTTGAAGACAAAGTAGGGGAATCGTCCGTCCGGAGGAGGCGGCGCCAGCACGGCCTCCACGTAGCGGTGGGTCCGATAGGCAGCTTCGTCCCAGTCGCCCCCGAACAGGCCGACGAACGCCGCCGGCGCTTGCAGTTCCCCTTCCGCCGGCACGGACACGTTCATGGTCACAGGAGCACCCCACAGATCCAGGGTCCCGCTTTCGGGCTCCAGGAACGCGTTGAGGTAGGCGCGCCCGTTGAACTCCCAGCCCAGGACCAGTCCCTGGTCCTGGCCGTCGCGGATGGCTAGCCACGTGCAATGGTCGCCGTAAGCGCCGCCTTGTACCGAGACCCCTTGGGCTTCGTAGTCCAGGGTGACCTCGTAAG
>CAYPHP010000501.1:0-3960 GCA_964410045.1 uncultured Acidobacteriota bacterium
CAACAAGCTCTATCGCAACAAGGGCGACGGAAAGTTTGCCGACGTCACCGGCACAAGCAAGATCGAGGCGGCTGAACCGCTGGCCATCGCCGACTTCGACAATCATCGCGACATTGACCTACTGGTGCGTACGTCGGCCGGGTCAGCGCTTTACGCAAACCAGCGCGACGGCAGCTTCAAGCCGGTCGGTTGGTGGCCTGGGGAAGCCGCGAATTCCGCCGCTGTTCTGGACTACAACAACGACGGCTGGATGGACTTCTTCCTGACCCGTGCCACGGGCTGTCCGTTGTTGCTGGAGAACGCCGCAGGCAAACAGTTCCGAAGCGTGCCCTTGCCGGGCTGCAGTGAGGCCGGCACTCGCGCGGCGGCCACGCTCGACTACGACAACGACGGATTTCGCGACCTGGTCTATGCCGGCAAGAGTCTGCATGTGCTCCGAAACCTCGGCCCAGGCGGTTTCGAAGAAGTCTCCGCAGTTGTGGGCCTCGACGGGATCACCTGGTCCGAGCCAGTTCGGGTAGCGACGGCTGATTTCGACGACGACGGCGCGACCGACCTGCTGATGACCCAGGCACGCGGACCTGCCATGCTCCTGCGCAATAGCGGCGGCGCGCGCCACGGCTTCCTGAAGGTGAAGCTCACCGGGCTGAAGGACAACAAGTCGGCGATCGGGACCAAGGTGGAAGTCCGCGCCGGACGGTCGTGGCAGAAGGTGGAACACACCGGCGGATTTCCGGAGCAAATCTTCGGCCTGGGTGCGAGCAAGACCGCCGACTATGTCCGGATGCTTTGGCCCACCGGCGTACTGCAGGACGAACTCCCGGGTTCGTCCGCGCGAGTCGCCTACACCGAACTCGATCGCAAGGGCGGCTCGTGTCCCGTCCTGTACGCCTGGGACGGTAGGGGTTTTCGGTTCATCTCCGACATCATCGGCGCAGGCGTGATCGGCGAATGGGTGTCGCCCGGCGTCTACAACGATTCCGACCCGGATGAATACCTGGTTGCGGAAGGTGCCGTTCCGAAGGACGGCCGCTACTTGTTCCGCTTTGCCGGTCAGATGGAGGAGGTGACGTACCTCGATGCCGCGCGGTTGGTGGTCGTGGACCATCCGGCGCAGGTCACAGTGATGCCTAATGAGGGCTTCGCCGCCAACGGCCATGCGCGTCCGTTCAAGCTTTGGAAGGTCAAAGACTCGCGAGCCTTGGAAGTGAGCACGCCATCGCTGGAGAAGACCGCCTTCATGGGCTTCGTCAGGCCCCATTCGGTGGAACTCGATCTGGGACCGCGCGGCGCGAACGTCCTGATGCTCTACGGCTGGACCGAGTACTTTGACTCCACCTCTAACTACCGGGCTTACCACGCCGGCCTCCGTCCCGATCCGCCGAAGCTGGAAGTCCCCGACGGCCGCGGCGGATGGCGCGTCGCGATGCCTTCCATCGGATTCCCGGCTGGACTGCCCAAGTGGATGGTCGTAGACCTGTCCGGCATCACGAGCCGGCGCGTGCGTATCTCCACAAACATGGAAATTCATTGGCAAAAGGCTGTCTCCGGATGGGCGGACGAAGGGGCTGCCGCTCGCGTGACGGAACTCGCGCCCACGACGGCGGAATTGCGGTTCCTGGGCTATCCCAAGGAAGTCGCGCGGCGGCCGGAGGCTTACGACTATCAACAAGTTTCCCGCACCGGTCCTTACGCGGTGCACCGGGGCGCGTACACCCGCTACGGCGACGTGGCTGAGTTGGCGCGGGCCGCGGACGACCGATATGCCATTCTGGCTTCCGGCGACGAAGTAGCTCTGGAATTCGACGCCACCCACCTCCCAGTTCTCCCGGACGGCTGGAAGCGAACGGTCATCTTCAAGGCTGACGGCTTCGAGAAGGGCATGGATTTCCTGATCGCCAACCCGCTTACGGTCACTCCGCTGCCCTTGCATCCCGGCCAGGTTGAGAGTCCTGCGGTCCTGGACTATCGGCTTCGCTACAACACCCGTCTGCGCGGCCCTGACCGATAGTTCCCATGGGCGTATACTAAGCGTAGGGGGTGCCCATGGCAGCTCCTGCGTTTGATTTACGCGCCTCGCAATTCTGTGCGATCCTGGGCGAGATCTTTTCCGATTACACCGGGCCTTCATTTCGAATCCGCCTCTGGGATGGACAGGTCTGGGCGTCTGCTCCGGGCAACGAGCCTCGCTTTACGATGGTGGTGCGGCGGACCGCGGCGCTCCGCAGATTGTTCTGGGCTCCGACGTGGCTGGGTCTCGCGGAAGCCTTTCTGGATAACGATTTCGACATCGAAGGCGATCTGGAGAGCGCCGTCGCCCTGGGTCAGTTTCTCTGCAGCCAGCACCTCAGTTTCCGTATGAAGTTCCATGTGGCGCGGACGGTTTTAGCGCTGACGGCGGGTCTGCCTCATCACGGCGGTGAGACAGGGGTGCGGTTGTCGGGGGCCCGCCATTCGCCGCGTCGCGACCAGCAGGCGGTCCGCTACCACTACGACTTCCCGAGGGAGTTTTATGCTCTTTGGCTGGACCCAGGGATGACCTATTCGTGCGCCTACTTTCGCTCCCCGGACGACACCCTGGAACTGGCGCAGGAACAAAAGCTCGACTACGTTTGCCGCAAGTTACGGCTGCGGGCGGGAGAGCGCCTGCTCGACATCGGCTGCGGCTGGGGATCGCTGGTGATGCATGCGGCCCGGCAGTACGGCGTGAATGCCACAGGCGTCACCCTAAGTCCCTTGCAGGCAGAATGGGCCCGTGCTCGCATCGCGGCATCCGGCCTGAGCCAAAGCTGCCGCGTGGAAACCACTGACTATCGCGAACTGAGCGGAGAGTACGACAAGTTAGCCAGCGTCGGCATGATCGAGCACGTAGGCGCCGCCCGGCTGCCACTTTACTTTTCCGTGGCTTGGCGTCTGTTGAAGCCCGGCGGGTGTTTCCTGCTGCATGGCATCGGCGGGCGCTGGGGCGGTCCCATCAAGGAAGGTGACTTCATCCGCAAGTACGTGTTCCCGGACAGTGAGCTGATTCCCATCTCGATCCTGCTGGAGGCGGCTGAGGCCGAGGGGTTCGAAGTGCGCGACGTGGAATGCCTTCGCGAGCATTACGTTCAGACTCTGCGCCACTGGGTCCGGCGGCTGGAGGCCCACTCGGGAAAGGCCCGCCGCATTGCCGGCGAGCGCACTTACCGAATCTTTCGCCTTTACCTGTCCGGCGTGGCCGCTTATTTTGCCCGAGGTGAACTCAACGTCTGGCAGAGCCTGCTGGTCAGGCCGGAAAACGGGGAAATTGGTTTGCCTTCCACACGGGAAGACTGGTATTATTAGGCTGTAGTTTGGATGCTTGGTTCTGGGCATGGAGGTCGACTTGAAGACCTTGGCCCGCAAGCTCCTAGCCATTCTTCCACTTCTTCTTTTCTTCCCGCTCAACGCACAGAACCCTGATACATGGATGGACCTGAAGGTTCAAGGCACACAGGCCTTCGAAGCAGGCCGCTATCAGGATGCGGTCAAAGCCTTTGAAAAGGGACTCGTCCAGGCGCCGGAAGGGAGGCGCCGAGCGGTGAGTCTGAACGATCTGGCGGAAGCCTACCGCGCGCTGGGCCGGTATGGGGAAGCCGAGCGGCTCCTTCGCAGCGCTCTCCCCATGGGGCAGAAACTCCTTCCGGAGGAGCCCCTGATTCTGAGCAGCACCCTGCACATCCTGACTATGCTAAGCGTGGAGCAAGGCCGGCTGGCGGAGGCGGAGCAGTACGCGCTGCGATCTCGCGCCGTGCTCGCGGAGCGATTTGGCCCCGACGATCCAAGACACGCGGATAGTTTGGCGAGCCTGGCAGCAGTGGCTTTTAGCGCTGCGCATCGTTCCGAGGCCATCCTATTCCCTGCGCCTTTGTATTGGCAAGGATTCTATTTATATGCCTTTCAAATCTATGCCGATTTTTCGGGTTACACCGATATTGCGCG
>CAYPHP010000502.1:0-3953 GCA_964410045.1 uncultured Acidobacteriota bacterium
TGGCTGACGACTACTGGTTGCTGTACCTGACCCCGAGCCTCGATCCGGCTTACTTTGTCACGCGTGCCCGCGACTTCCGATTGGGGCCGCCGGTGGGCGCGCCGATTCCGGTACACGCCTGGCTCCCGCCGTTGCGCCAGCCTTTGTTGGTGCAACCCGTACGGGGCCGGCAGCCGGCGACGCGCTGAGCCCCCGGCTGAGGCGGATTACTCGATCCGGATGGTCATCTGCTTGACCGGGATCTGCATGGCCTGGCAAACGTCGCGGACCCGTTCCAGCCTTTCCTCGGGCAGCCGCCGGCAGGCCACGATGACCGCCGCAATCGAGCGTTCCTGCAGCAGGTTGTTTAGGCCATCGCTATCGGTCAGGATTCTGTAGCCGTGTATGGTCTTGTGGCGCTTGTGCGGATCATCATCAATGAAACCGACCGGCACAAATCCGAACGACGAATCGGTCTCCAATTGCTTGACCACGATCGCTCCCAGTTCGCCGGCGCCGTAAATCAAGGCCGCGCCCCCGGTGTTCATCTCCGGAGTCCTCTTGAGCAGGGTGCTATGCAGGATCTGGAAGGACATCCGGCTGGCGGTCATCATCAGCAACAGCAGCGCCGCGTCCATGACCATCGCGGCGCGCGAGAACCCTCCGAAGCGGTAGATGAACAACAGCGTCAGGGTGCACAGCGTGCTGCTAAGGGCGATGGCCCTCACGTAGGTCATCATGCTGGCCAAACCGAAATACCGCCAGATCCCCCGGTAAACGCCGGAAAAGACAAACGTGGTTATCTTAATGGCGACCAGCAAAGGAGCGACGCGGAGAAACAATTGTAAGTCGCCTGTTGGGATCCGCCCTTCGAATCGCAGAAACAGCGCCCAATAATAGGCCAGCGGGATCAGGACCATGTCCAGGCCGATTTGAAAGATGCTGTTCCGGCCCGCCAGGTCCAGGAAGCGCTGCAGGCGGGAAACATCGCGGCGCGCCGAGGACACCGAGACGCTCACTTGGCCGAGGTAGATCCCCACGAAGGTCAGCACCAGGCAGAACGTGGGGATCAGGGCAAAGGAGACCGAGAAATAGCCGAGCCGCACCAGCACCGAGAGCACCCCGGAAAGAATCGCGAACCCATAGAGGATCAAGACCGCGTTGCGCTCGGATCCGGCAACTTGGGCCAGGCGGTGCGAGGTGTGGTCGCGGCCTCCTTCCGACACATGGCGCCCGGAGAAGATCCGGGTGATGGTCACGAATGTCGTGTCAAAGATCGGCAGGAGCAACAGCATCACCGGGCCGGCCAGGATGTAGAACAGGTTGCGGGAGCGGCCGAATCCGCTGCTCAGCGTCAGGCTGGCCAGGAAGAACCCCAGGAACATGCTTCCGCAGTCCCCCATGAAGATGGAAGCTGGATGAAAGTTGTAGATCAGGAAGCCCAGCACCGCGCCGCCCATGATGGCCGCCAGTACCGCGGCCTCGGGCTGGTGCCCGATCAAAAAGGAGATGGCCAAAAACAGCGCAGCGATCGCGGCGATGCCCGCCGCCAAACCGTCCATGTTGTCGAGCAGGTTAAAGGCGTTGGTGATCCCAACCAGCCAGAAGACCGTGACCGCGACATTCAGGACCATCGAGTCGAACCATGGCAGGTACAGGCCGGACTGCAGGACGCAGCCGCTCGCGGCGATAACGCCGATGAGTTTCGGGAAGGGCCGGAGGTGGAAGAAGTCGTCGAGCAGGCCCAGCACGAAGACCAAGGCGCTGCCCGCCAGGATTCCCCAGAATTGAGCCAGTTCGGGTCGGACCACCAGCAGCGTCACGGCGACGCCGGCGAACATGGGCAACCCGCCCAGCATCGGAGTGGGCCGGGTATGCCAGCGGTCGGCACGCGGCGCCCGCATCATTCCCACGCGAGGCGCCAGCAGGCGGGTAGCGGGCGTGAGCATCGCTACCACGCCCATGGAGAGAAGGGATAACGCCAGGTACCGGTAGTCCATCGGGAGAGGGAATCGTCCCTCGGGCTACACGTGTCCTCCGCTGACGGCTTGCGGAACCGCGGAAGAAGACTCTGCGCTGCGGCGGTAGTACTCGGTGACGCTTTGGATGATTCCTTCCAGGCTGACCTTGGGTTCGTAGCCGATCAGGGCGCGGATCTTGGAAAGATCCGGTACCCGCCGTTGCATGTCCTCGAAGCCTTCAGAATAGGCCACGTCGTAGGGAACCGTGACGACTTTGGATGAGGAGCCGGTGTAAGCGATGACGCGCTGCGCCAACTCCAGAATGCTGATCTCTTCCTGATTCCCGATGTTGAAGATCTGCCCCACGGACTGCGGATGCTCCGCCAGGGCCAGCAACGCGCCGACCACGTCACTGATGTGGGCGAAACAGCGGCGCTGGCTGCCGTCACCGAAGACCGTGACGTCTTCCCCGGCAAGGGCCTGCTGCACAAACGTCGGCAGAACCATGCCGTACCTTCCGGTCTGCCGAGGCCCTACGGTGTTGAACAGGCGGACCACCACTGTCGGCAAATGCTTTTCGCGATGGTAAGCCAAGGCCAGGAACTCATCAATGGCCTTGGAGCAGGCATAGCTCCAACGCCCCTTGTCGCTGGACCCGAGGACCAGGTCGTCTGTTTCGGAGAAGGGCACCGCCGTACGTTTGCCATACACTTCGGATGTGGAAGTGACGATCACCCGTTTCTTCTTCTTGGTGGCCATCCGGAGGACGACCTCGGTCCCATTGATGTTGGTCTCAATGGTACGCACCGGACTTTCCACGATCAGGCGCACGCCCACGGCCGCGGCCATGTGGAAGACGACGTCCACGGAGTCCACCAACTCGGCCAGAACCGGCTCGTTGGTGACCGAGTCGATCACGTAGGTGAAGTGCGGCCGGCCCTTGATCGCAGAAATGTTGTCGATGCTTCCGGTGGAAAGGTCGTCGATGATCCAAACCCGATCGCCCCGGTCCAGGCACTTTTCGGCCAGATGTGACCCGATGAAACCGGCGCCTCCGGTGATAAGGACACGCATGTTAACTCCTCAGATTAAGTGCCAAGACAGCTATCGTATCCGTTCTGCCGATGAAGGACAAGATCAAAGGCGCGCCGACTCGCGCGGGAGCGTGGCCGGAGTGTGCCGTTCGCACAAATCTCCGTACAGTTCGTGGAGATTCTCGAACAGACGCTGCTGTGCATAGCGTCCGCTTGCGAATTGGCGGGCTTGGCGGCCCATCTCGACGACGCGCTCCGGGCTTCGCAGGAATTCCATCAGGACGTCGGCGAACGCCGCGGGATCGGGTTCCGTCAGGACGGCGTTGCTGAACCATCGGCATCGCCCGTCGGCGGATCCGGCGCCTGCGGCCATATCCACAACGCCTCCGACGGGCGTCGAGAGGAACGGCCGGCCTGCGGCCATTCCTTGGATCAGGGCCACAGGTGTTCCTTCATTGTGGGAGGTCTGCAACAGGACGTGGCAATCGGAGATGATCTGTTGCACGTCCTTCTCCCAGCCGCGCCACACCACTCGATTCCCAAAGCGGCTGACCGCCTGGCGCAGGATCTCGGCGTCGGACCCATCGCCGGCTACGCGAAAAGTGATCCGGTCGGTGCGCCGCAAGGTTTCGGCGATGACTTCGACCAGCAGCGGAACGTTCTTCACTGGCGCCAGCCGGCCCAGCCAGCCGACCGTCAGACCGCCGCCGCTCGGAGCGGGAGGCGGCATCGCCAGGAAGGCGTCCAGATCCAGCCCCAGCGGGATCACCCGGAATTTCTCGCGGGGCGCCACTTGAAAGGTCCGGCTCAACTCTTCGGCCTGCTGCTGGGAGACGACGCAGATGACGTCGGTGGCCCGCGCCAGCAAGCGTTCGATCGTAAGGAAGACCCTGCTGACCAGCGGTGAGAAGTAGTGCCGCAGGCTGTTGCCGTGAAAAGTGTGAATGATCATCGGCACGCCGCCCAAGATCGCCGCGGC
>CAYPHP010000503.1:0-3933 GCA_964410045.1 uncultured Acidobacteriota bacterium
CGGCGGATCTTGCGAGGGCAGCTCTGGGGCCATGGAGAGGACTGCCAGGGTCGCGACCAAACCCGTTCTGTGGCGCCAAGAGGAGGACATAGCTTCTTCCTAGAGTATAATCCGCGTGGCAGGCCCTGACTGGCCTTTTCGTAACCTCCATGGTTCCCGGCAACCCGACATTCCTGAAGTGGCAGAAGCCCCTGCTCATGGTCCTGGTGGCCGGGATCGCCTCCCTGATGGGATGGTGGCTGGGGGGCCGGCAGCTCATGACCATCCTGGAGTTCAAGAGCTACGACCTGCGCTGCCTGTTGCGCCGGACCCTCCCGGCGGCAGTCGCACCGCCGCTCCAGCCGGCCCCAGTTACCGTGGTGATGATCGATGCTAAGACCGACGACTACATCCACCAGCCGAACGTGAAGCCGCGGATGTTCTGGCCGCCGGAATATGGTGAGGTAATCACGGCTGCGGTGAGCGGAGGCGCCAAGGTCGTGGGACTGGATTGGTACTTCTCCTATCCCATCGCCCGGTGGGATCAGGAGGCCGACGGCAAGTTCTTCAGCGCTTACATGGACGCTGCGGGGCAGGGCGTGCCGGTGGTCCTGGCCTACGAACGCGCGGAAAAGGAGCGTGCCAGCGAAGCCTGGGTGCCGGTCTACTATCAGGCGGTGGCGGAAGGCAACATCGGTTACGCCAACGTCACCCAGGACGACGATACCTTCGTCCGCAAGCTGGAGTTGTTTTCCAAGGAGGGCTACCTGGCGCTTTCGGCGCGCATGGCTGCTGCCTTTCTCAAGACCGAGCCGCCCAAGTTCCAAGGCGGGACCTTGCGACTCGCCGATCGCGAGATACCCCGAGTGGATCAGGCCGACAGGCCGATCATGTACATCCGGTTCTACGGGCCCCGAGGGCAGGTCTTTCCCGTGGTCTCCATGGCCGATGTGCTGAAGGCCGCCCGGGCCGGAAACAAGGCGCAGTTGCAGCAGTGGTTTGGGGGCCGGGCCGTGCTGGTCGGGCCCGACGACCTGCTGGATCGCCATCCGACACCCTTCGCACTGGCCCGCGGAATCGCCGGCGGCGAACGGACCGAAGGCGTCGAGATCCACGCCCACGCGCTTTCCACGCTGATCAACGGCGATTTCATCCGTCTGGCCACCGCGGGGGAGACCTGGGTCCTGATTTTAGTGGCTGCCTTGGCCGCGGCCATCAGCGGATTCAAGCTGCGCTGGCCCTGGGGGCCGCTGGTGGCCGTCGCGATTCTGCTTTTGGTTTTCCTGGTGACCTTGGTGGGGCTCGCCCGCGGCGTCCACCTCCCGCTTGTCCGCACCGAACTGGCCGCGATTCTCGGCTCGGTCGGCGCCTACGGCGCACGTTTGCTCACCGAAGACCGCAAGCGGAAGCTTCTGGAGCACACCTTTTCCAGTTTTGTATCCCGCGAAGTGCTGGGTACCATCCTCGACGCCGGAGGCGTGCCCCTCGGAGGCACGCGGATCGAATGCACGGTGCTTTTCTCCGACATTCGCAACTTCACCACCTACTGTGAGAACCGCGATCCGCAGGCTGTGGTCGAAGAACTGAACGCCTACTTTGCGGAAATGGCTGCGTCGGTGATTCAACAGGGAGGAATGGTCAACAAGTACATCGGTGATGGGATCATGGCCCTGTTCGGCGCTCCGATCGCCCATCCCGACCACGCCCGCCGCGCGGTCCTTTGCGCGCGCGACATGATGACCCGCCTGGCGGCCCTAAACGCTCGGCGCGAGGCCGAGAAACTCCAGCCGCTGCGCATCGGCGTGGGAATCCATACCGGCGAAGTGGTAGTCGGCAATATCGGCGCCCGCGACAGCAAGATGGAGTACACTGCAATGGGAGACACGGTCAACGTGGCGTCCCGAATTGAAGGGATGAACAAGGAGTTCGATACCCAGGTACTGCTCAGCCTATCGACGCGCGAGCACATGGGGGTCGACATCCTGACGCGCTTCAAGGGTTATCACACGGTGAAGGGGCGGAACGAGCCGCTGGCCGTCTATACCATTGAGTAATACGACCTTACGAGTGGTACCTGCTCATGGAACTATTGATCCATTGACGGATTCCGCGTACCGTGGTCGGATAAAGGGTGACAAACCGATGAATCAGTTGTCGGGGGGACATATGCGCTTACTCGTTGCGTTCTTGACCTTGGGCTCTCTAGCGGTTTCTGCTCAGGCTCCGGTCGGCTTGCTCTCATCGGTCAAAGGGACGGTGCAATTCATCCGCGCCGGACAAACCACTCCATCCCCGGCGCGTCCGGCCGATCTGGTCGGTTCGGAAGACCGGCTGATCACCGGGGCGAATGGGGAGGCCACTTTCCTCTACTGCCCAGACCCCAAGTCTGCCCGGCTGATGGGTGGCGGCGAGGTCGTGTTCGGCGCTTCAGCCCTTCAGGTGAAGAAGGGCAAGCTGGCCGACGAGCGCAAGGTTCCGGGCTGCCGTCTGCCCACCACGCTGGCCCTTTCCGGTGCCAGCCAGCAACAGGTCGGTCTGGTGAAGACCCGCGGCCGCGACGTGAATCTGCGTTCGCCCACACGCTCCTTCATCGACAACACCCAGCCCAAGTTCCGCTGGCTTCCTGTCGATGGAGCGAAGAGCTATGAAGTTCGGGTGCAGGATCGCGAAGAGAAGACCCTGTTCAAGACCACGCTTTCCGGCACCGAAGTGCAGTATCCGGCGGACGCCCCGAAACTCGTGGCTGGACAGAAGTACTGGTGGCGGGTAACCGCTCGCGACGCCGACGACACGCTGGCCGAAGCGGGTACGTTCTTCCAGACGTTGAACGAGAAGCAGGCCGCGGAGTTCCGGGCTGCTGAAGCCGATTTGAAAAAGCAAGTGGCCGCCACCCCGGCGGACAACGGCCCCCGCATCCTCCTGGCGTTCCTGTACGAGGAAAACGGCCTGCTGGAAGATGCGGCGCTAACCTACGATGAACTGATGCAGAAGCTCGGCGCGAACGAGTGGCTCCGAACACAGCGCAACACCGCCCTGAACCGGCTGGGTTGGGACGAGCAGGAAATCGAGCGTCTGCGCAAGAAGTAGTCGGAGATGGCCGAGCCTAAGATTCGTGTGTGGCGTCCGCCGGGACTTGGCCGTGTGGAATGGCACCGCGGATGGCGGGTCGACCGCATCGTCCCTAAGCATTGGCATGAAGAGATTCACGTGGTCCTCATCGAAGGTGGGGACGGGGAGCTTTTCTATCAGGGCGCCTGGCATCCGACGCCGTCCGGAAGCCTATTCCTGATGCCGCCTGGCGAAGTCCACGCCAACCGGGCCAAGGGTAATCAGGGTTGCAGCTACCGCACGCTGAACGTCCACACAGATCTGCTTCGGGAAGCCTCGACCCAATTGACGGGACGAAGTGTGCATCCGGCGTTTCGCCATCAAGTCTTCCATCAACCGCATCTTGCGTCGCGTTTGAGCCGTGCGCACCAAGCGCTGGAGGACAGCACGACGCTCCTGGAACGGGAAAGTCTGCTGCTCGCGGCCCTGGTTCGCTTGATCGAGGGATGTGCCGAGCGAATCCCGGGCTTCCCGGCACGGCTGCGGCGTGAACGCCTGGCGGTTCGCCGGGTGCGCGATTTCCTGTCGGCGCACTACGTCGAGAACATCTCGCTGGGCCAGATCGCCCGGCTGGCGGGGCTAAGTCCTTACCACCTGAACCGCGTGTTCGCCGCGGAACTGGGCTTGCCGCCGCACGCATTCCAGGCGCAACAACGCGTGGTCCGCGCACGCGCCCTGCTGCGTCTGGGACGCCCGCTCGCCGACGTTGCCGCCGAGACGGGCTTCGCCGATCAAAGCCACCTGACGCGAACCTTCAAACGCGTCGTGGGCGTGACCCCCGGAGCCTATCAGCGGGCCTGCTGACCGCAAGAACGTTCAAGACTCCCACGCTTCGTTCGCCCTAAG
>CAYPHP010000504.1:0-3928 GCA_964410045.1 uncultured Acidobacteriota bacterium
CGGCGCGGCTATGAAGCGACGTCGATGAACGACATCGCCGACGCCGTCGGCCTGACCAAGGCGGGGATGTATCACTACATCCATGGCAAGGAAGACCTCCTGTTTCAGATCATGAATTACGCCATGGACATCGTGGACCAGCGCGTGATGGCTCCGGCGCTCGAAGTGAAGGACGCCGAGGAGCGGCTGCACACCATCCTGGAGCGCCACATCAAGACGCTGCTGGAAGGCGTCAGCGCGGTGACCACGCTGCTGGAGGAAACCTGGGCTTTGACGCCGACGCACCTGCGGATCATCCGGGGGCGCCAGCGCGCCTATTTCCAACTGGTGCGGCAGACCCTGGAACAACTGGCGTCGGAAGGCAAACTGCGGAACGTGAATCCCACGGTGGCTACATTTGCCCTCTTCGGGATGGTCTTGTGGATCGCGCGCTGGTACCACCACGAAGGCCGGATGAAACCAGAGGAAGCGCTGCAGGATTACCTGGTCCTGGCCATGAACTCCGTGTTGCGCTCGGAAAACAAGCCGGTCCTGCGAGTGGCTTCCGGCGCGCTGCCGGATGCGCTGGCGGGTCTGCGAACCGAGCGCTGACATGAGCCGCGTGATTGCGATTATCGGCGGGACCGGCCCGGAAGGACTGGGTTTGGCCGCGCGATGGGCCCGCGCGGGTGAGACGGTCTGCATCGGGTCGCGCGACGCGCAACGCGCGCAGGAAGCCGCCGCGCGCATCGCCGCGGAGACCGGCGCCGGCGACCGCGTGAGCGGAGCCGAGAACGCCGCTGCCGTCGCCGCGGCCGAAGTGGTTGTACTCACCGTGCCGTTTCCAGGTCAGGCGGTGATCCTCAAACACATCAAGGGCTCGTTCAAGCCAGGAGCGGTGGTCATCGATACCACGGTGCCGCTGGCGGCTGGGGTTGGCGGGCGGGCCAGCCGCGTATTGGGAGTCTGGCAGGGATCGGCAGCCCAGCAGACCGCGGAAATGGTCCCGAAAGGGGTCGTTGTGGCCGCCGCGCTTCAGAACCTTTCCGCCGAGTTGCTGCAAGGCGACAAGCCGGTGGAATGCGACGTGATCGTTTCCAGCGATGACGAAGGCGCGCGGCAGGTCGCCAGCGAACTCGCCGAGAAGATCCCTGGCGTCCGCGCCATCAACGGCGGTCCGCTCGAAAGCGCCCGCATCGTGGAGCAGATCACCGCGCTGCTGATCCAACTGAACATCAAGTACAAGGTGCATGACGCCGGGTTGCGGATTACAGGACTGCCGCTGAAGAAGCCAGAGGGCGGGGACGGGGCCCCGCCCCTTCGACAATAGAACGAGTAGGGGCAGGCCCCTGCGCCTGCCCTCCGGCAAGCTCAGGACAATTCCCGGAACCTGGGGACCGCGCGCAGCAGAAATCCAGCGGTGATCGCCGCTAATGCCGCCCACGCGAACGATGCGAAGGCCGGAACGTCGCGCAGTTGGGAGCGGGTCAGGAATCTGCCTTTCTCAATCGTGTGGATCTCGCGGTAGGCCTGCTCCAATTGCTTGGCGTCGCGAGCGTTGAAGTAGCGCCCTCCGGTTGAGAGCACGCCGGAGATCAACACCGGAGCGTCGTTGAATCCCTGGTTGGAAGCCGTGGTGGCCATCACCACTTCCACGCCGATGAAATAGGTCTTGATCTCCGATTCGCGGACTTCCTTCAACGCAAAGTCCACGGGCCGCCCGGTGTTATTCTCGCCGTCGGTCAGCAGCACGATGACGTTGCCGCGCTGCTGGTCCTGGCCGTCCTTTAAGGCCTGCTTGATCAGCAGGTCGCGCGCCAGGATCATGCCCTCGCCGATGGCGGTCATGCCTTCGTCGCTGAGTGTGCGCTCATTGATCATCTCGACGTAGTTCACCAGGTAGTTGTGGTCCAGGGTCATAGGGCTGACCACGTAGGCGCTGTTGGAGAAGACCACGATGCCGATGCGATCGCCTTTGCGGTGGCGTATGAATTCGATCACCGCGCGTTTCACCGCGTCCAGCCGGGTTTCCACCGCTCCGTTGGGCATCCGGCGTCCGCCGGTCACTGGCATTTGCATGCTCGAGGAGAGATCGATCACCAGGGCCATGTTCAACCCTTCGTTGCGCACGGTGTGCTCGGCGAAGGGAATCACCGGATTCAGCAGCGCCAGGCCCAGACAGACCAGTCCGGCCAGATCCAGCAGTTTCGGCAAATAGATGTCCAGCGGCGGTGGACTGACGCGCTGGTAAAGGTAGGTCAACAGGGAATGGCCGAAATAATTACGCGGACGGGCCCGGCGCAGCAGCGCGACCACGGCCAGCGCGCCCAACAGATACCAGGCTATGGACCAGGTGAAGCGCATGACTCAGGGCCGGTGTTCGGTCAACTCTTCGAAGCGGCGCAGGAAGTCGGGCCGCATCCGGCGGCCTTGATCGAGACCGTCGGGAGCGTAGCGGACCACATCGCATTGATCGAGCAATTCGCCGAGCGTGACCGCCTGGCTCTCGTGTGCGCCCGCCTTCTTGAGCGCGGCTTCCGTTTCTCTTCCGGTCAGGCCGATGCCGTCGCCGAGTTTCTCCGCGGCCATGGCCCGCAACAGCTCGGAGGCCTTCTTGTAGAAGGCCTCCAACTCCTGCGGCGATTCGGCAGGCTGTTGGCGGATCTCCTCGAGCGTCTCGCTCAACGACTTCTTCCGTGCGCGCTCGGCCATCTTCTCCTTCCAGAATCCGGAACGCACCTGGGCTGCCGCGAGCCATGCCATCCACGCGGCCAGAACCAGGAACCCGAGTGCGCCGAGAACTCCCGGAACGATCCATGCGCGCATCCGGACAGGCACCACGCTCTTCTGATCGCGGATGCTGGTCCCCGGATCCACCAGGGTGCTGCGCACGCCCACTGGGAACGCGGGCACCGTAAGGATCTCCGCGGGAGTCTCTTCCTTGCGCCCCGGCGTCGGAGCCGGTCCGGTGCGGAAATAGAAGAGGCGTATCGCGGGGATCGCCGTCTCGGTCTTGCCGCCTTCGTAATACGACAGGTCAAGATGCACCTCGTAGAAACGTTTGCCCTGCGCCATGGCTCCGGAGGACACGCTCACGCCGATCAATTCGAACGGCTGCACGTTCAATTCTTCCTTGGCCAGATGATCGCGGACGAACTCCACGGTGGCGTCGTGCTCCACGCGGATCACGTACCCCAGGCGGTCGCCCACCCACACCGCGGTGCGGTCGGTACGTGCCTTCACCTCGTAGGGGACGGCCTGTGCGCAAGCTGCGGCGGCGAAAACAAGGAACAGAGCCGCGCGCGTAAGCAAGCGGTGCCTGAGCGTCATCGTCTCCTCTTTCTGGCCACGAAAAACGCCAGGATCCGTTTCAGATAGTCCTCCCCGGTGTGCAGTGAGAGATGATCGAGATTCAGGCGATAGAAGTGGCGGCGTACTTCCTGGCGGCGTTCCGAAAGCACGTGGCGATACTGGCGGCAGCGGCGGCCGGAGAGCATCAGCACCGTTTCCAGCTCTTCCTCGGCGTCTTTCATGCGCAAGTAACCTCCGGCGTGCGGGATCTCTTCCTCCCAAGGGTCCTCCAGGATCACCGGGACAAAGTCATGCTTGTGGGTCGCAGTCCGGAGAAATGGCTTGTCCCACAGAGAGCCGGCAGCAATGAAGTCCGAGAGGCAAAAGACCAGGCCGGTGCGTTTCATGGATGCCGTCAAGCGCTCCAGGGCCGGAGCGAAGTCGGTGTGGCGGCCCTGCGGCGCCAGTTTCCACAGCGTCTCCAGCAGACGCCACGCCTGCAACGTGCCTTTCCGCGGACGCTCGTAGCATTCCACCCGGTCGGTAAAGGCCAGCAGTCCGACGTTCATGTTGTCGGCGGCGGCGGAAAACGCCAGCACTGCGGCTACCTCCAGCAGCAGCTCCCGCTTGCTCTGCAGCGAACTGGTGAACAACATGG
>CAYPHP010000505.1:0-3921 GCA_964410045.1 uncultured Acidobacteriota bacterium
GGGCCAGCGCCAGCACCAGCGCGACGAGCGCCAGGAAAAAGCGACGAGTTGTAAAACGGCGGCGCATGACGCGGGCCGCTGCTTCGGCGGCCCCTTTCCCCGTGCGGCTCCTATTCCGCCAAGGGCCGGGCCGGTTTGACCACGCGGAACAAACGGCTCCAGCGGGTCTTCATCGGCAGGGTCAAAACCGTTTGCACGATGCCCACGACTCGATTCACCAGGCCGGTGGTCTGGTAATCGGTGCGGTTCAAATCCAGGGACCAGTAGAGCACCCAGGGACGCCCCAGGATGTTCTCCCGGGGAACCAGGCCCCAGTAGCGGCTGTCCAGGCTGTTGTCGCGATTGTCGCCCATCGCGAAATAGTGGCCTGGCGGAATCACCAGCCACCCGTCTTTGATGTGCTTGGGCATCTCGTCGCGCCACTCCGGGTACACCGGTCCGATGGGATAGGACGGGAAATTGTCACGGTAGTCCTCGATCGTGCCCATCTTGTGCACCTTGTAGCCTTCGTCGAGCAGATGGCCATTGACGATCAATTGGCGATTAACGATGCGCAGGCGGTCTCCGGGCACGCCGATCACCCGCTTGACCATGTGGATGCGGCCGGGCTCGGCGGGATGCTTGAAGACGATCACGTCGCCCCGGCGGATGGTGTCGTAGGGTAGCAGCGGACCGAGCCACGGGGTCCGCGGCGCGAAGGCCACTTTCTCCACAAACGGCCGGTCGCCCACCAGCAGCGTGTCCTCCATCGACTCGCTGGGGATCTCGAAGGCCTGGGCCACGAAGGTGACGAAGAACAGCGCCAGCACGGCGGTGCTCAACAGCGAGAGCAGATTCTCGCGGAAGGCCGAACGCTTGGGCGTCGCCGGAGCCGAAGCTTCGGCTACCGGAGCGGCGCTGCCACCGGGTTCTTCACTCTTGACGGGTTTATTCTTGCGTGCCATGTATGATCCGGAACATCCGATTCCAGCGGGTAATCGCCGGAAGTGTTAATACGGTTTTCAGCGTGCCCGTAATTCGGTCCAGCCCGCTGCGTTGAAAGTCTGCTTCCGTCAGGTCCAGCGACCACCAGAGCATCCAGGGCCGTCCCAGGATATTCTCTCGCGGAACGAAGCCCCAGTAACGGCTATCCAGGCTGTGGTCGCGGTTATCGCCCATCACGAAGTAATGGCCCGGGGGAACAACCAGCCAGCCGTCCTTGATGTGTTTGGGCATTGCTTCGCGCCACTCTGGATAGACCTGCTCGACCGCTTCTGAGGGAAAGTTATCACGGTAACTCTCCATTCCGCGGTCCTTGTGTACCTTGTAACCTTCGTCCTTCAAGTGGCCATTGACGATCACCTGACGGTTCACGATCCGGACGCGGTCGCCGGGCAGACCGATAACCCGCTTGACCATGTGGATCCGGTCAGGCTGGGCAGGATGCTTGAAGACAATCACATCGCCGGCCCGGATATCTTGATAGGGCAGCAGGGAACCCAGCCAAGGTGTCCGCGGAGCAAAGGACACGCGATCGACGAAGAGCCGGTCTCCAACTAGCAGGGTGTCTTCCATTGACCCGCTGGGGATCTCGACGGCCTGGGCCACGAAGGCGAAGAAAAACAGCGTCAGCACCGCGGTACTGAAAAGCGCTAGGAGGTTCTCGCGAAATGGGCGCCCTGCCGGCGCAGGAGCCAGCATTACCGCCTTCTTCCTCGCCGGCTTATTCTTGCGTGCCATGTATGATCCGGAACATCCGATTCCAGCGGGTCTTGGCGGGGAAGTCCTTGAGGATTTCCACGATGCCGGCCAGCCGCTGGCGCAGACCGGTGACTTGATAATCGCGGCTGGTACTGTTCAGCGACCAGTAGATCACCAGCGGGCGGCCCAGGATGTTCTCCCGGGGTACGAAGCCCCAATAGCGGCTGTCGGAGCTGAAGTCGCGATTATCTCCCATGACGAAGTATTGGCCGGGCGGGACCACCAGGGCCCCGTCTTTCACGTGGCTGCGCATCTCGTTCGCCCAGCGGGGCAGGAGCGGCCCGAGCGGCACCGAAGGGAACTGGTCGCGGAACTCCTCCACCGTGCCGATCTTGTGGACTTTGTAGCTTTCATCGAGAAAACGGCCGTTCACCGTCACCTGGCGCCGCACGATGCGCAGGCGGTCGCCGGGAACGCCGACCACACGTTTGACGAAATGCGTGGCCGGGCTGACCGGATACTTGAAGACCACAATATCACCGCCGCGAACTTCACGGTACGGAAGGAGAGGTCCGAGCCAGCCCGTTCGTGGAGCGAAGGCCAGCTTGTTGACCATGATGTGATCGCCGATCAGCAAGGTGTCTTCCATGGAACTGGACGGGATCTTGAAAGCTTTCAGCAGGAAGGTGGTGCCGAAGAGGGCCAGGATCACAGTGACCAGAAGGGACTCCAGCGCATCGCGCATGGTGCGGCGTACTTCCGCCACGGGCGCCAATGGCGGCGCTGCTTCCACCAATTCTCCATTCAGAACTGCGATAGGCGTGGTTTCCGTCATCTTCCGTTCCAGCCGTCTTTTCGGCCTGCAGTTGCCTCAGCGCGGCTTGCGCGGCGGCCTGCTCGGCATTTTTCTTGGTCGAACCTTCCGCGCGCGCAACCGGCTTGCGCCCCACGCGCACCTCGATCAGAAATACCTTGCGATGCTCCGGGCCCCGCTCCTCGACCACGACGTAACGCGGCTGGGCCCGCTTGTGGGCCTGCAGGTATTCCTGCAGCGTCGACTTGTAGTCGTCGAAGGGAAAGGCGTCGATGCCTTTCTCCAGCCGGTCGCCCAAGACGAACTTGTCGACGAACCGCCGTGCCGCCTCGATTCCACCGTCCAGGTACAAAGCCGCGATCAGAGCCTCCAGTGCATTGACCAGTACCGCACGCTTGGAGCGCCCGCCGCTGCGTTCCTCACCGCGGCCCAACTGCAAGTAGCCGCCCAGATCCAGTTGCCCGGCAACCGGCAACAGGAAGGAGGCGCTCACCAGATGTGCCTTGAGCTTGGAGAGCTGTCCCTCGGAGTAAGAGGGGAAGCGCTCCAGCAACCGCGTGCTCACCAGGAACCCAAGAACCGAGTCGCCAAGAAACTCCAGTTGCTCGTTGTGGGGCGTTCCAACGCCCCGTTCGTGGGCCAACGAGCTATGGGTCAGAGCTTGGCGCAGCAATTCCCGCTGCCGGAAGGAATAGCCCAGCGCCGTTTCAAGCTGGCCGTCGTCGAGCAATTCACGTTCCTATTTCTTGGCTGCGGGCGCCGTCGCGGCCTTGCGGTCGTCCAGATACTTTTGCAGGACACTGCGCTCTTCCAGACATAGATCCTTGCCCTGCAGCTTCACGCCGCCCATCTCCACGCATTTCTTGAGCCCGGCCAGCGCTTCCTCATACTTCTTGGAAAAGCGCAAAGCCATGCTGGCGCGGAACCACAACACCGGATCGGGATCGCTGGCCAACTGCGTCGCCTTCTGGAAAGCTTCCTCGGAGGCGGCGTAGTTGCGGCGTTGCAGATTCACCAGGCCCAGCGCCCCCCAGGCCTGCGAACGAGCTTGATTGCGCAGTTGCTCCCATTGCGGATCGGTGTACTGGGCCGAAGGTTTTTCCAACTTGTCGACCGCGGCCAGCGCCCGCCGAGCATAATCTTCGGCGGTGTTCAACGCGCGGTCCTTGCCCGGATCGGTGTCCAAAGTCCGCTCGGGGATCGCCGTGGCCAGCAAAGTCAGGGCGATCACATCGCCCGGTTCTACGGCCAGAATCTTCTCGCCAAATTCCTTCATGCGCTCGAAGTCGTTCTTTTGCTGGTAGGCCTCCATCTCCTTGCGGTAGGCGAAGACCTTCAAGTCGCTCGCGGGATACTTCTTCAGGAATTCCTCCGCCAGCAGGATCTTTTTGTCAGGATCCGCGGTGCTCCAGAACTTCTGGTACGCG
>CAYPHP010000506.1:0-3910 GCA_964410045.1 uncultured Acidobacteriota bacterium
ATCGCTTCGCCTGCTTATTTCAAGACCCTGGGAATTCCTTTGATCCAGGGACGCACGTTCCAGGAAAACGACGACGAGAAGGCGCTCCGTGTGGCGGTGATCAACCAGAAGATGGCCAAGCATCATTGGGGCGACGCCGATCCCGTGGGGCGGCGCATCTCCTTCAACCGCGGCGAAAACTGGATCACCATCGTGGGGATCGTGGGCGACGTCCGGGAGATGGGCCTGCATCGCGAGCCCGGCGACGAGATTTATCTGCCAATGTTTCAGGCCGGCGGATTCGGCAACGTGCTGGTCCGGACGGCCCAGGAACCGATGGGGGTGGCCGGCCAGCTCCGGCGCGCGGTCCTGGCCGTGGATCCGCAAATCGCAGTGACCAATGTCGTGACCCTGGAAGACGCTCGGACCAAGTCGCTGGCGTCGCAACGCACTACGGCGGACCTGCTAGGACTCTTTGCCGCGCTGGCATTGGCGATCGCGGCAACCGGCATCGGAGGGATCCTGGCACTGTCGGTCAGTGAGCGACTGCATGAGATCGGCATCCGCATCGCCCTGGGAGCGCGATCCACCCACGTACTGCGCGACGTGATCGGACGCGGCGTCGGGCTGGTGGTACTGGGCGTCGCCGTCGGCTGGGCCGGCGCCGTCGCCGTCACCGGAATGCTCAAGGCTCTGCTTTTCCAGGTGACGCCCACCGATCCGCTGACGTTCTGGGGCGTTTCCGCAATCCTGATCGGCGCGGCGTTGCTGGCTTCCTACTTGCCGGCGCGCCGGGCAACCCAAATCGATCCACTAATTGCCTTGAGGAGCGAATAGTTAATGAAACTGATCGCCATTGTTCTTTCAGTGCTGGTGATTGGGGCAGCGTTCAGCGCCATCAGCCAGGCTCCGCCGCAGCCCGCGGGTCCCGAATACACCAAGGACGGGCTACTGAACTTCCCCAAGGACTACCGCCAATGGGTCTTCCTCAGTTCCGGCCTGGGCATGACCTACGGTCCTGCCGGAAACACGGACGGCGCAGGCAATCCCCGCTTCGACAACGTATTTGTCAATCCCGCCGCGTATCAGTCCTTCCTGAAGACCGGCGCATGGCCGGACAAGACCATGTTTGTGCTCGAGGTCCGGCGGTCACAGAGCAAAGTCTCCATCAACAACGGCGGGCGAGTGCAGGGCGAATTGGTGGCCCTGGAAGTCGAGGTGAAGGACGCTTCGCGCTTCCCTACTACTTGGGCCTTCTTCGACTTTTCGAACACCTTCCAGGCTAAGGCGATTCCGGCCTCGGCCCCATGTTATTCCTGCCACCGTGAGCACGGCGCAGTGGACAACACGTTCGTCCAGTTCTATCCCACGTTGAACGACGTGGCTAAGGCCAAAGGCACTTTACGAGGTAACCAATGAGAATCACCCAACGATTGGCGGTAATTCTTCTGACCGCGGCCTGCGCGTGGTCCCAGGCCCGTCCGCAAACCGCGGCGCTCGAAGGCATGGATCCGGTGCTGCTCACCGAAGGCAAGGAGATGCCCGGGAATGAAGCCCTGACGGCGAAGCACGGGCGCTTTACCTATCAGTTTACCAGCGAGGAAACGCGCGAGCGCTTCCGCAAGGATCCCGCGAAGTACGGTATCCAGCTCGACGGCGCCTGCGCCCGCATGGGTCCGCCGACCGGCGGCAACAAGGACGCCTACTTCGTTTTTGAGAATCGCATCTACGTCTTCGGCAGCAACGATTGCTACAAGAAGTTCTCGGCGACTCCCGAGAAGTATCTGGAATCGAAGCAGCCGAAGGAGCCATGGAATCCCACCCCGGCAACCGTGAAGCAGGGGCAGGCGTTGCTGAAGAAAGCGATTGACGCCATGGGCGGAGCCGCGCAGTGGGACGCAATCCGCAGCTACTTGGAGACCCGGCACCGGGACACACCCCGCGGCACTCAGGTCATGACGATCGCGGTCCGCTGGCCGGATTCATATCGTAACGAGACCACACAAGGCGAAATGACATTCGGCGGTTTAATCACACCCGCGGGAATGTACAACGTCTTTCGCGGCGAGGGAGTCGCCGTGCCAGAAAGTTTTGGACCGGCGATGCTCGCGGAGTGGCGCCGCGACCTAGTGTCGCTGCTGTTGGCCCGGAACGCCAAGGGCTTTGAGGTCTACCATGCCGGTCGCTCCGGAGATACGGAACTGCTGGCGGTGAACAACCAGGGAGCCCTTTCGACGCTAGTGCTTGATGCGGCCACAGGCCAGATCACGGCGATCAAGTCGCGCGGACGTAACGCCGATGGTTTCGGTGAGGCGCGCATCGCTTACTCCGACTACCGCGAAGCAGGCGGCCTGCGCCTCCCGTTCCGAGCCGAAGGCACATTTGCCGGCGATCCGTCGCCCGGACGGAGTTGGGTCGTGGATTCCTACCAGTGGAACCCGGCGGACCTGGACGCCAAGTTCCAAGTGAAGATTGTGGAGCGGCAATGAAGCGCTTCGCCATGCTGCTGGCGATCCCGTTGTGTTTGGCGGCCGGGGATTGGCCGCGTTTCGGCGGCCCCAGCGGGGATTTCCACGTTGCGGCTTCCCTAAGCTGGCCCACGAACGGACCCAAACGGCTTTGGCAGCAGCCGCTCGGAGAGGGCTACTCCGGAATCGTGGTAGAAGGCTCGGCCCTCTACACCATGTACCGCCGCGGCGGGCAAGAAGTGGTCGTGAGCCTGGATGCCTTGACTGGCAAGGCGCTTTGGGAATTCGCGTACGATGCTCCACTACCCGCGGACTTTGACGTCGGCAACACCACGGGCCCGCGCGCTACACCGCTGATCGTGGGTGACGCCTTGTTCACCGCTGGAGCGGGCGGTCGCATCCACAGTCTGGATCGCCGCACCGGCAAGGTCCGCTGGTCTCATGATCTGGTTGCGGAGTTTGGCGGAAAGATCCGCGTCAACGGGTACACCGCCAGTCCGGTCGCCTGGCATGACACCGTTTTTGTATTCCCCAACGCGCCCGGCGCCGCGGTGATGGCCCTGCGCCAGGCGGACGGGGCGGTAGTCTGGAAGAAACACTCGTTCCTGGTGTCGTACGCCACGCCGACGGTGATCCAGTTCGGCGGACGCGACCAGCTTGTCGTCCAGTTCTCCGATGAAGTCACCGGCCTCGACCCGGCCAGCGGCGATCTGCTGTGGTCCGCGCCGCACGGCAACGATCAGAAGGTGAATGTGGCGCCCGCGCTCTGGCAAGGCGACGGGCTGATGTTCGTCAGTTCCGCGTACAGCGGCAGCGGACGCGTGCTGCGTCTGACCGGTGATGGCGCGGCGACGAGAATAGAAGAGCTTTGGGCCCAGCGCTTGATTCGCATCCATCACACCAACGCCGTCCGAATCGGTGATGTGGTTTACGGCGCGAGCGGCGACATGGGCCCGGCTCCGCTGACGGCCGCGGATATCAAAACCGGCAAGCTGCTCTGGCGTGATCGCGCTTTTCCCAGGGCTTCTTTGATCGCCGCTGGCAACCGCCTGCTGATACTCGATGAAGAGGGGAACCTGGCGCTGGCCATCCCGGGAGAGAAGGGGCTGGAGATTCTCGGCAAGACCGCGGCTCTGACCTCGAACGCGTGGACCGCTCCGGCCCTGGTCGGCAAACGCGTCTACCTTCGCGACCGGAAGACCATCACCGCATTTTCGTTCGAGTAATCCGAATCCGTGGAATCCGTGGTCTAGTTCGGCAGCCGCTTGGCCGGCTGATCGCGCCCGCCCTGATGCAGGATCAGCTTGTCCACTTCGCCCTTTTCATTCTTCCCAAAACTGATTTCCGCGTCCGGTCCGACGGCAAAGAAACGCGCCTCAGAAAGCGGACGAATCTCGGCCTGCCCTTGTCCCGTCGCCTGCGTCATCAGGCGATCGCCGTCTCGCGTCACCGTGAACACGAAG
>CAYPHP010000507.1:0-2374 GCA_964410045.1 uncultured Acidobacteriota bacterium
CCAGCAGGCTGAACGGGGGCACGGGACCGGAAGCGTTGCCGTAACTGACCATCAATCCCAAGGGACGCAGGCATTCGAGCGAGCCTTGGAAATTGTCTTTGCCGGTGGAGTCGTAGACCACCGGAACTCCCGCTCCGCCCGTGATGGCCTTGACCTTCTCTAAAAACTTCTCGCGTGTATAGATGATGGTGTGATGGCAGCCATGGGCGCGCGCGAGTTCGGCTTTGGCGTCGCTGCTGACTGTTCCGATCACAGTCGCGCCCAGGTGCGCAGCCCACTGGCAAAGGATCAGGCCGACACCGCCGGCCGCAGCATGCACCAGGATCGTCTCGCCCGGCTTGACCGGATACGTCCGGCGGACCAGGTATTGCGCGGTCATGCCCTTGAGCATGATGGCGGCAGCCTGCTGGTCGGTGACGGTGCTTGGAATCTTCACTACAGCGCCGGCCGCGACCTTACGCACTTCGCTGTAGGCGCCCATCGCGGAGGAGTAGGCCACACGGTCGCCGGCTTTCAGTGTGGTGACTTCCGGACCAACTTCCTCGACTACTCCAGCGCCTTCCATCCCGATCGTCGCCGGCAGGTTAGGCACCGGATAGAGCCCCGACCGATGGTAGGTATCGATGTAGTTCAGTCCAACCGCTGTGTGGCGCAGCAGCACTTCGCCGGGGCCGGGCCGGCCCGGATCGACGTCGTCCCAGTGCAGTACTTCGGGTCCCCCGGCAGCATGCATTCGAATTGCTTTAGGCATAACGGAATCATGACACGGGACCCGCGAAACTCAAAACGCCTGGGCCACTCTCAGTGCCAGGAAAATCAGCGTCGGCGCGGCGGTGAGGAACCGGCGACTGGAGCGCGGGGCCTTCGTCTGGATTTGGCGGATTTCGCTGTACGCCAGCAGCCGCAGTTGCATCTGTCCAGCACGACTGAGATCGAGTTCCAGGTCTTGCGCGGAAACTCGCAGCAGTTTCCCCACCAGCTTCTCGCCGTTCACGAGCCGGAGCTGGACGGTAGCACCCGGAGGAACACGGCGAGCGAACTCCGCGACGGTGCCCGGCCGCTGAAGGCTGACGGTCCGGCTAATGGTGTCGATCTCGGCGTTGGCCAGTTCCCGGATGTTGATCTGATTTCCGGCCTCGGCGGCCAGGGTCAGACCCTCCGGGTCTTTGCGGAGGATCCGGCCCACCATCTCTTCACCGGACTTGAGACGCACTTTTACGTGCGTTCCCTCGGAAACGGGCCGCACTGGGTCCTGGGCGGGACCGGCGAAGGCGCACACGGTGAATAACACAAACTGCGCGATGTACATGATTGGCTTGCTCATTGTCTTCTCCCTTGATGGATCAGGCTCGACCGCCGGTGACGATCAGCGAAAAGACCATCAGCACCAGGAAGACCGTTCCTATCGCTGCCAGGAAGCGAGTGCCCGAGCCATCGCCCTGCAACGCCTTGATGCTCTTGACCTCCTCATAGGCAACGGTCCTGGTTTCCACTCGGTCTCCCTTGGCGTACTGCAGGTGGAATCCGTCAACAGCGGCCTCACCCAAGCGTCCGCGCAGACGCTGCTTGTTCTTGAGCTTGACTTCGACGAGCGTACCTGGAGCCAACTCGAGGACCTGCTCCTGAGGCGTCTTGACGGTCTGTGGCTTCGCGCCAGCACTAGCCCCGGGCACCAGGCACAGGGCGATCATTAGAATCACAAGCGCTTTTCTCAACATGACTGCCTCCTTGTTCCCAGCAACGATGCGCCTTGGCGAAGGGCGATGTCGATGCAGGGCAGCGCAATCGTTTGTCACGTACCAAGCTATTGAAGGAGCGGGGGTTATTTCTCCGGGTAAGCAGGTAGAATGAGTCCGTCCGGATATGGCCACCCCCGACCGCAACGTGTTGGGCTACCGCTTTGCCACCTTTGAGGTGGATTTGCGCGCTGGAGAACTGCGCAAGAACGGGCTGAAGATCAAGCTGCAGGACCAGCCCTTACGCTTGCTGGCGATCCTGCTGGAACACGCCGGCGAGGTCGTACTTCGCGAGGAATTACAGCAGCGGTTGTGGCCCGCCGACACCTTCGTGGACTTCGATCACAGCCTGAATACCGCGGTGACACGAATCCGCGAAGCTCTGAGCGACTCGGCCGACAACCCGCGCTTCGTGCAGACGCTCCCGCGACGTGGCTATCGCTTCCTGGCCTCAGTGGAGACCATTGAGGAGAAGCCCGCCGTCACTGCCGAGCCCGCCACTCCCCCGCTCCCCATCCCGTTACCCCCAACTCCGTCGTCGGTTCCTGGTCGACGGTACGCGGCTTGGCGGGTCTGGACCTGGCGAGCCTTGTTCGCGGTCCTGGCCTCGGCGGCGGTCTACGGTTACCTCACGGGGT
>CAYPHP010000507.1:2384-3893 GCA_964410045.1 uncultured Acidobacteriota bacterium
GTGGCGGCTGTGGCAGCCTCGCGTCCCCACGCCGCCTGGACGTATCCGGTTGGCGGTGCTGCCCTTCGTCAACCTAAGCGAAGATGCCGGCCAGGAGTACTTCGGCGACGGGCTGACCGAGGAGATGATCACCCAGTTGGGACGCGTGAACCCGGAGCGCCTGGCGGTGATCGCGCGCACCTCGGCAATGCGCTACAAGAATGACCGGAAGGGCGTGCAGCAGATCGGCAGCGATTTGAAAGTCGCCTACGTCGTGGAAGGAAGCTTCCGCCGCGTCAAAGACAGCGTCCGGATCACCGCCAAGCTGATCCAGGTGAGCGATCAGACGCAGTTGTGGAGCCATGATTACGACGTGCAGGTGGCCGACGTCCTGCAGATTCAGAGTCAGGTGGCGCAGTCGGTGGCCGGGCAGATCAGCGTGCAGTTGCTGCCCTTCCGTCCGCCCCGGCCGGTGAACCCGGAGGCCTATGAGGCCGCCTTGCGCGGCCGCTTCTACTGGAACCGCAGAACCGATACAGATCTGCAGAAGGCCGCCGAGTCCTTACAGATGGCCGTCACCAAGGATCCCGGGTATGCGCTGGCGCATGCCTGGCTGGCTGAGGTCTACCATCTGCTGGGTTATTACAGTGTGCTGGCTCCGGCGGAGGCATACCCGCAAGCCAAGTCCGCCGCCCAACGGGCGCTGCAACTCGACGAGACTTTAGGCGAGGCGCACGCCACTCTAGCCGACGTCGCCTACCTTTACGAGAATGATTGGAAAGGCGCAGACAAGGAGTTTCGCCGGGCCATCGCACTCAGCCCCAACAGCGCAACGGCCCATCAGTGGTACGGCGCTTTCCTCACTCTGCAGGGCCGGTTCCCCGAAGGCCGTGCCGAAATGGAGAAAGCTCACGCCCTGGACCTGCTCTCCCCGGTGATCAATGCCGACCTGGGACTGGCCTTCTACTACCGGCGCGAGTATGACCGGGCCGTGGAGCAGTACAAGAAGACCATCGAGCTTGATCCGCACTTCTCGCAGACCCACGCCTGGTTGGGCATGGCCTTGCTGCAGACGGGACGCACCGACGAAGCCCTCGAAGCATTCCGCCAGGGCGTGGCGCTTTCCAAGGGAAGCCAGGGAACGGTGGCTCTGGAAGCCTACGGACTGGCCCGCGCCGGACGCCGGCAGGAAGCCCTGGACCGGGTCCGGCAACTCGAAGCCGCGGCTCGCCAGCGCTACGTTTCCCCGCTGTATATCTCCCTGGTCTATGTCGCGGTGGGCGACAAAGATCAGGTGTTTCAGTGGGCGGAAAAGGGCTTTCGCGAGAAATCCGGATTGCTGGCGCGCCTGAGGATGGAGCCGCTGCTGGACCCGGTTCGCCATGATCCGCGTTTCGCCGACCTGATGAAGCGGGTTGGCGGAAAATGAAGCTCGCAGGAATCGCCGTCCTGCTCCTGTTGGCCACTGGGTGCTCCCGCGCTCCGCGGGCCACCCCGGTCAACCAGACCGAGAACGCCTTGAGCGCGGCG
>CAYPHP010000508.1:0-3884 GCA_964410045.1 uncultured Acidobacteriota bacterium
ATGCTCGCTGACTTCACCCCTCGGCGCCCTGGTTTACCCAGGGCGCCGACGGTACTCGATTCTGCCACGGCAGCACGACCTGCCAGGAACCTCCGCGGTTCCCGGCCGTGCCGGGGACACGGCCGCCTAGCAACCGGCAGCCGGAGCCATCTCCCGGGCCATAGCGCGGAGCATTCGCGCAAACATCACCTTGTGGACCGGGTAGAGGCTGTACCAGTAGAGCCAGCCGCGGATGCCGATGGGGTCAAAAATCGCGCTGAGGCGGATGATTGAGCCGGAATCCCGGCCCTCGACTTCGAGCTGCAGCCAGGCGCGGCCAGGGAGCTTCATGTCCGCGAACAAGCGCAGCAGCCGGTCGGGCTCATAGGCCTCCACGCGCCAGAAATCCACCGTATCGCCCGGGACCAATTCCTCCGGATGGCGGCGTCCGCGCCGCAAGCCCACTCCCCCCATCAGGAGATCCAGGAATCCGCGCAGCCGCCACAGCCAGTTCAGGTCATACCAGCCGTTCGCGCCGCCAATGCGGCGGATGGGCTGGAAGGCCTGGGCCGGGGGATAGGCAACGCGCAAGGCCTGGGATTCCACGAGACGGGATCCAAACTGGACTCCGCCCCAGTGCCGCACCGGTCCCGTGGAAGACAATGCGTCGGACCAACGCGTTTCCGCGAACTCGCGATCCTCATTCCGGAGGGCCCGCTCGATCGCTTCTCGAACTCCCCGGGGCCTTAAGGCAAACGCATTCTGGGCCCGCGAGTCACACAGTTCGGTCGCCTGCTGCAGGCTGCAGATCACTTTGCGCACGGCACGCGCATAGACCGGCGTCACCAACCCCAGGCCCCAACTGAATAGCCGCGGCAACGCCACCGGCGCCGGGATGCGCAGGCGGCGCAGGCCGCGCGTCCGTCCATACTCCTGCATCAACTCGCAGTAAGAAACACGGTCTGCTCCGCCGATCTCAAAGATCCCATCTCCTTCGAACACGAGAGCCTCGAATAGGTAATCGACCACATCCTCGATGGCGATTGGCTGGGTCTTTGTACGCATCCAGCGCGGCGTGACCAGAACCGGAACTCGCTCCACTAAGGCCCGCAACATTTCGAAGCACAAGCTCCCCGAGCCGATAATGATGAACGTCCGGAACTCAATCACCGGAACTCCTGATTGTCGCAGGATGTCACCAGTTCCCAGGTTGGGCTGGTTTCCGCTACAGGCGCCCAACGCGCCGAGGCAGATCAGGCGTCGCACGCCGGCGCGGCGAGCAGCTTCTGCGAAGGCCTCCGCGGCGCGACGGTCCTCATCGTCGGAGTGGCCATGTCCGTTCCCGGAAGGCACCAGGTAATAGGCCACTTCCACGTCCTTCATCGCGGCATGCAACGACTCGGGATCGAGGACATCGCCTTGAACCACCTCGGTGGAAGGAGCCACCCGTCCGCGCAGGAACTCCGGGCGGCGCGCCAGACAGCGCAAGGCAGGCACACTTGGGAAGGTGGCGTTCTGCAGGGCGCGGAGCAACCTTCCACCCACATAGCCGCTGGCGCCGGCAATCAGGATCATCGCAAAGTTCGCACTCCACCGGTTGGGGGTGTGGGGATCCCCCCGCGAAAGCGCCGCCCTTTCGCTGAGTTGAATCTAGCACAATCGGACCCGGAGGGGCCCGGGTGCGGCGCGATGTTCCAGGTCAGGAACCTCCCGCGGAGTGATCGCTACCTTTAACGGTAATGTTGGGCACAAAACGCAAAAAAGCGCTTGACACCCTCCCGGCGGGACGCCTATGCTTCCCTTCAAAGGCGGTCGGATCGGGTCAGGCGAGCTCGGTCTGGGAGAACTGAGATCAGGCTTGTCTACCCCAAGATCCAATTCTCGTCTTGGGAGGTAGTGTATGCGCGGCACTCATCGGTCCAGCTATTGTGCTCTGGGGCTGGGGCTCTTCATTCTCATCGCGGCTGCCGGGCTCAGCGGGCAGACGTCCACGGGCGAAGTGAACGGCGTGGTCAGCGACGCCCAGGGCGCAATGGTCCCGGAAGCCAGCGTCAAGCTGGTCAACCAGGCCACCAAGATCGAGACGGTCCGTGCCACCAATACCTCCGGCGCCTTTGTGTTCGTCAACGTCCTGCCGGGCTCCTACGTTCTGCGCGTTGAAAAGCAAGGATTCAAGGCAGCCGAGGTGCCCGCCTTTACCGTGGGGGTAAGCCAGAGCCGGACGGTGAACGTCAGCCTCGACGTCGGCGCGGTGGCCGAAACCGTGGAAGTGAAGGCGGAGATCGCGCAGATCGAAAGTACCACCACAGAACTCGGCACGGTGATCGAACAGCGCGTGGTCAACGATCTGCCGCTGAACGGACGGAACTTCACGCAGCTCCTGACCCTGACCCCCGGCGTGACTCCGGTTTCGACCTCCCAGAACCGCAACGTCGGATGCTGCGAGGGGAACGTCGGCATTCCCGGGTCGGGCTTCTCCGATCCGTCTTTTCACGGACAGCAGAACCGCTCCAAGCTGTACTTCTTCGACGGGATCATCAACACCAACATCCGCGGACCGACGTACATCGTGATTCCCAACATCGACCTGGTCCAGGAATTCAAAGTAGTCGGACACGACGCCAAATCCGAGTTCGGCGGAGCCACCGGCGGCGTGGTGAACATGGTCTCCCGCTCCGGCGGCAATGCCTTCCACGGCTCGGCCTTCGAGTACGTGCGTAACAACTACTTCGACGCCCGCAACACTTTTGCCGACAACCAGCGCACCGGTCCGGCGGCATTCCGCCAGAATCAGTTTGGTGCAGCGATCTCCGGCCCGATCATCCGCAACCGTACCTTTTTCTCCGGCGGCTACGACGGATGGCGCTATAGCCAGCCCAGCCAGGCCCGTAGTTATGTCCCGACTGCCGCGGAGATCGCCGGAGACTTCACTAACACCACCCGGGTCCGGCACCAGATCTACAATCCATTCTCGACGCGGGCGGTGGGGACCGGCTTCGCCCGCGACGCGTTCCGTTGCGACGCCGCCGGCGCGCCGTTGCCGGTGGATGCGCAGAAGCGCCAGAACCAGACCGTCGGAGTGGTCTGCAACAAGCTCCCCGCGGCGCTGATCTACGCGCCGATGCAGCAGTTCTTCCAGGCTTTCTCAGCGACGCCGAATTTCTCGCAAGCCGGCAACCTGACCGAGAACTTCGTGCAGGTCCGGCCGACCACCAACAACTCCAACAGCTACACCGGGCGCGTCGACCATCGCTTCAGCGACCGCGACTTTGGATTCTTCCGTTACACCGAGCACCGCGTCTCAGTACTCACCCCGATCGGGCAGGTGGGTTCCACCGGCGGCGGGTCGCAGGGCCGGAACTACGGCGGCGGATGGACGCATGCTTTCGGCTCCAACATGATTCTGGATATCCGCGGCGGTTACGCCGGGCGGCCGGGCGTGGATGCCGGCCAGCAGAATCAGCATCCCGCCGGCACCGACGCCCTCAACAAGGCGGGATTCCGGGACATCGACAAATACGGAGGCATGCTGGTCACGCTGAATACCGCCGAATGGACCAACGGCGGCAACAACTCTTTCGGAGTCCGCGGTCCCGCGCCGCGCGAGAATCCCAACTGGAGCGTGACCCCCAACCTGACTTGGATCAAGGGCAGCCACAACATCAAGACCGGCTTCTGGTATATCCGGGCCAAGCGCATCCAGGAAAACACTTTCCAGACTTACACCTTTGGCGACGATCAGACCGGCGATCCCACTCGTGCGTCGGGCGCCACGGGCTACTCGCTGGCGTCTGCGCTGCTCGGCTTTCCCACCACGTTCCAGGGGCAGCTCCCGGAACTCGGCGGCGGACCCGTGAAGTTCAAGTACGCTGCGTGGGCCGCCTACATCCAGGATGAATGGCGGC
>CAYPHP010000509.1:0-3877 GCA_964410045.1 uncultured Acidobacteriota bacterium
TTTTCTCAACCCGGTAGCGATCCCGCAGGTTCCGGCGTATGCGCCGGCCGCTGTACCCGCAAGCTCGCCGATGAGCGCGAACGATCCCGCACTGGCGACGGTGTTCAACAAGATGGCGGCCGACTGGCATGGCTGCCTGCAGATTGAGATTCAGATCGCCGCGGCGGCCAAGCAGCTTGAATCGGCCACATTGCGCATTAATTCCATCAACCGCGACCTGTCGCCCGACGAGTCGCGCTGCGCCGACCAGCTCGACAAGCGCGACTGGCAGGACGCCCGCCGCTGGCTCCGCGAAGCGGCCACCCGCATCACGCGCGTGCTGAAGGACCACCAGATGGGAATGACGAGTGTCGCCGGCAAGCGGAATGCCTTTGAAACGATCTTCAATCAGTACGTACAGCCGCGCCGCCACTTGATACAGCACCTTTCCTGCCGCTGCCTTGGCCTGCAACGGGTCGCGCACCTCGACTTGCCAGTGCAGCCAGGGCTCGCCTTGTTCGTAAGCCACGAACGTCAGCAGGTTGGTGCGGGCCACGTCGTAATCAATCCGCGTCGAGATCCGCTCCAGGCGCGCGGCGCGTTGCTGCACCAGCGAGACGTAGCTGGGCATCTCCCGATATCCGTTCACGCCGTCGAGGATGCGGCCGGAAGCCATCGATCCGGAGAACGTCTCGGTGTCCACCGGCTCGCCGGGGATGAAGGTCAGGCTGGCCCGCGCCAGTTCGTTGCTGATTCCGCGCAGATAGTGATAGGCCTGCGCTTTCGTCGGCCCGGCGCGCATCAGCTTGTCGGGGCCGTTAGCGTAAGGATGGTAGAAGCGATAGCCGCCGATGCCGTCCTTGTCGAAGAACAGAATGTAGAAGAATGGAGGAAGTTCGGCGAGACCGGGATTGGAGTAGAACCACAACTCCGTCGGATAAAGCTCCTGGTTCCCGTTGTAGCTCATGGTGGTCTGGGGACGGCCGAACAGGATGTAGGTGCGTCCGCGGTCGGAGCGCCAGCCGTCGGTTCCCGCGTCGCGCCCGAAGTGGGCCGCGGCCCAGGCCACCCGCCGGTAAAACTCTTCCTTGAATTCGTTGCGGCCTGATCCCTGATCCGGATTGCGGATTTCCCAGAAGCGCTCGATGAACATGTCGCGCTCCTGATCCGACTTCAGCGCCAGGAACGCCGCGCGCTCCGTCCGCGTGATCAGCAGCGAAACTTCATTGCTCAGCCAGTCCTGATGCCTCTGGGGCAGAGCCGATTTGGTCTGCGCACCAAGCGCGGCGACGTTCATCGCCAGCGCCATGATTAACAGTATCGAACGGACTGAGGGCTTCCTCATTGGTCGAGCTTTTAGTCGCTCTTGCCCCAGCGGCCACGCCACACTCGCCAAGCTGGGCTGCGTCGCAATTGCTTTCTGCGACAAGGCAGGACACATGCCTTCACATGAATAGGCAAGTCTGATTCCAAAGAGAGTCAGGCGTAAGTGATTGACAATCCGGCGATCGCGGCTGGCTGTGTATAGGTTGCTATGTATTTCTGTACAAAAAACTCCTAAAAACGGTAATGAGGGTCTCTGTTCATACGAAATGAAATGACGCCAACACTTGGCAACAATTCTGGTGAAGTGAAACGAGTCTTACACTTTGATGGGAGCGCGTCAGTCCTTGCGATACCAAACCACTTGATCGCTGTCGTCGGGCTTGGCGGAGTAGATGACCGACTTGGAATCGAGCGAGCGCATCGAGGACGAAGGCAGAACGAGCAGGGAGTTGTTGGTCAGCAGGAAACCTCCCGGACGGAGCATCTCCTGCACGTTGCGCAAAGCCAGGCTCTGCTCGAACGTGTCGTAGTACACAAAGACGTTGGTGGCTACTACCAGATCAAACGCGGGCGACGGATCGGCGCGCTGCAGAACGATGTTCATTTCCACGGGACGCATCGCCAGCACAACCGAGGGACGGATGCGCACCGCGCGCGTCTCGAGCTTCATTCCCGGCGGCAGGGCCGTGGGTCTGATCTCCGAACCGATCTGGTCGCCGAAGCGCTGCCAGTAGTCGACGGTCTGCGGCCTCCAGCGCTGGCCAGGATCGCGGGGCAACTCCACGACATAGCCGAAGCTGCGCTCGGCTTTGGCGCGGGCCAGAGTCAGGTGCTGCAGCACGCGCGGGCTGATGTCCAGCGCGGCCACTTCCACTTCACCGGACTTGCTCAAGCCCAGACGCAACAGGGAGTCGATCAAGGCGAAGGGTTGCAGGGTCTGCGGGGGATAGAAATCGTAGCCCTCGTTCTTGTCGATGAAGTCGAGTCCCGGTCCCACCACGGCCACGCGTCGTACACTGCCGGGGGCCAGCAGTCCGCGGGCCTTCATTTCGGCCAGCGATTCTTCGATGGCCAGGTTGGGCGGCAGCGAAGCTTCCACGGATAGGCCGCTGTCGCGGTAGATCGTGGAGCGCTCCGCGAATTGCTTCGTGCTGCTGCGCAAGCGAAGAATCGACTGCAGCTCGCGCGAGCGCACCGTGTTCTCCTGAGCCACCCGCTTGACGTTGTCTCTCAGATACTGCTGCAGACGGGGATCGTCTGCGGCGTATCCGCGGGCTTCAAGCAGACGGCGCATAAACAGCATCCGCTCGTTCAGGCTGGGCTGGGCGATGGCGCGGCTGAAGTCGGCGATCCGCGCCTGCACTGCTCCGCGGTTCGCCTCAAGGTCGCCGGTGACGCGCGGCTGCGACGTGAAGGTCGTACCCAGTAGCAGCAGGTTCGCGAGGGAATCTTCGTCGCCTTGAACCAGGCGCGTCCGGATCTCCTTGCTGCGCCGGGCCGACCATTCCTTCCAGGCCGCTTCGGTCCGCAAGCCCGCCGGCGCCGAGTCGGTGAGCGCGTCCACGATGGACAGCACTTCACGGAACGGGGTTCCGATCACTCCCCCCACCGCCAAGGCGCACCACACCACAACCGGCAACATAACCTGCACCCAGTATACAACCATTGCACACACTTGGTGCAGAACCCGCTCGAAGGGGCTCGAAGCATACTTTGGGTTGTTTGGCCGTCTCAGTCTGCTGTTCAAACCATTGATAATAAAGACAAATATTTTTCTTGACAACAATGCACTCAAGTAATATGCTTTACTTGTTTACAACATCACTCGGAGGTGCCAGACATGGCTATCGTTCGTTGGGAACCCTTTCGTGAGATGATGGCGCTTGAAGAGCGCCTCAACCGCCTGTTCCAGCAGGGCATCGGCCCGGTGCGGGACCAGGAGTCGCTGCAAGCGTGGGCTCCGCCGGTCGACATCTATGAGACCGAAAAGGAGATCGTGCTGAAAGCCGACCTGCCCGATGTGAAGGCTGAAGACGTGGACATCCGCCTGGAGAACAACGTGCTCACCCTGCGGGGAGAGCGGCGCTTTGAGAAGGACGTGAAGGAAGAGAACTACTACCGCGTCGAGCGGCAGTATGGCTCCTTCAGCCGGACCTTCTCTCTCCCTGGGACCGTGGACGCCGACAAGATCGACGCCCGGTATGAGAACGGCGTGTTGCACGTGACTCTGCCCAAGCGGGAGGAAGCCCGGCCCAAGCAGATCCGCATCAAGGCAGCCTAATTCCGCTGCGGGAGGCACATGATCCGCTTCGATCGCTTCACCCTGAAGGCGCAAGAGGCCGTTGAGCAGTCGCAGCGTGTCGCCGGCGCCCACAGCCATCAGCAGGTGACGCCATTGCACCTGCTGATGGCATTAGCCGGACAGCCCGACGGCGTAGTCCAGCCGTTGCTCGAGAAGCTGGGTGTGTCGCCCGACGCCGTGCTGACCGAAGCGGATCGCGCGTTGGCATCCTTGCCTGAAGTGAAGGGCGCCGAGGGCCAGATGTTCGTCTCCCCGGCCCTCAACGAAGTT
>CAYPHP010000510.1:0-3866 GCA_964410045.1 uncultured Acidobacteriota bacterium
CCAGCAGCGGAGCCAGATCCGGCTCCGGGAAGTAGCGATAGTCGTGGGCCTGCTCCTTGCTGCGCATCGCGAAGGTCTTTTCTTCTTCGGCGTTCCACAGACGCGTTTCCTGGTGGACCTGCCCGCCGCCCTCCAAGATCTCGATCTGCCGGGCGATCTCGTATTCCAGGGCCTTCTGCAGATAGCGGAAGGAATTCAAATTCTTCACTTCCGCTTTCACGCCGAACTCGGTTTCCCCGCGGCGCCGCACGCTGACGTTGGCGTCGCAACGCAGGCTGCCTTCTTCCATGTTGCAGTCGGAGACTTCCACGTACAGCAGGATCTCCTTCAGCCGCGTCAGGTACTCGTAGGCTTCCGCAGGACTGCGCAGGTCCGGCTCACTGACGATCTCGGCCAGCGGCACGCCGGAACGGTTCAAGTCGATGTAGGTGCGGCGGTCGGAGTCGGTGAAACCGTCGTGGATGCTCTTGCCTGCGTCTTCTTCCAGATGCAGACGGGTAATGCCAATCTTCTTGGTGGCGCCGTTTACCTGGATCTCCAGCGACCCGTGTTCCGCAAGCGGCTGGTCGAATTGCGAGATCTGATAACCCTTGGGAAGATCCGGATAGAAGTAGTTCTTGCGGGCAAAGCGCGAGTAGGGATTGATCCGGCAGTTGAGGGCCAGCGCCGCCTTGATCCCCAGAACCACCGCCTGACGGTTCAACACCGGCAGCGCCCCGGGAAGACCCAGGCACACCGGGCAGGTGTTGGTATTGGGCGGAGCGCCAAACCGCGTCGAGCAACTGCAAAAGCACTTGGACTTGGTCAGAAGCTGGACGTGCACCTCCAGCCCAATCACGGGCTCCCAGTGTTGGGAGATGGGGGATGGGGGATGGGGGATGGACGCCGTTGCCATGAAGCGAGGATTATATCAGGCCACTACAGCCGGCCGGCGGCGACCGTGACTCGCGGGCGGCCGCTATAAGGATTGCGGTCGACGTGTACGGGGACGCCGTAGGCTTCCTCCACCAAGTCGTGTTGCAGTACGTGCTCGGGAGGGCCGAAGCGGCAGGCGCGACCGCCCTTCATCAGCAGCAGGCAATCCGCGAATTCGGAAGCCAGGTTCAATTCGTGCATCACGGCGACCACGGTGAAGCCGTGATCCTCGGCCATCCGCCGGACTAATCTCAGCATTTCGACCTGGAAGTTCACGTCCAGGCTGGCGGTGGGTTCGTCGAGCAGCAGCAGTTCCGGCTCCTGGGTCAGGGCGCGGGCCAGGATCGCGCGCTGGCGCTCGCCTCCGGAGATTTCATCCATGCGTCGGTGGGCCAGCTTCTGCAAGGACGTTGCCTCCAGGGCCCACTGGGTCATCTCGCGGTCGCGCGTCGAGTCGAATCCGAATTGCCCGGTGTATGGATAGCGGCCGAGCATCACAAACTGCTCGACGCGTATGGGGAAAACCAGCGGCGCTTCCTGGCGCACGTAGGCGACGCGGCGGGCGCGGTCGCGCGGCAGCAGAAAGCCCAGGTCCGCGCCGTGGAACTGGACGCGGCCAACGGCGGGCAGCATCAATCCGCCCAGCAGGCTGAGCAGGGTGCTCTTGCCGCTGCCGTTCGGCCCGATGATGGCCAAAAAGTCGTGCGCGGAAAGCTGGAAGCTGACCGGCCCCAAGTGAAAGCCGTGTCCGTTGCGGGAACCGTGCTGGCGATACTGGAACTCCAGGCCGCGCGCTTCCAGCGTGATGGCGTTCTCGGACACTAGGCCTGGCTCCTCCGCAGCAGATAAATGAATAGCGGCGCGCCGGCCAAGGCGGTCACTGCTCCCACGGGCAGTTCGGTCGGGGCGGCCATGGTCCGGGCGACCGTATCGGCGGCGGCCAGGAGCGCCGCGCCGGCCAGCGCCGAAGCCGGCAACAGCACGCGATAGTCGTTGCCGAACAGCAGTCGGACCAGGTGGGGGACCAGCAGGCCGACAAATCCAATCGAGCCGGCCGCGGACACCGCCACCGCAGTCAGCAGCGACGCCGCCAGATACACGTAGAGCTTGGTCCGCGCAACGTCCACACCCAATGCGGCGGCTTCGCTTTCGCCCATCAGCAGCACGTTCAGCGCCCCCGCTTGGTAATACGCCAACGCCGCGGCGGCCAGCACCGCCAGCCCCACCAGTCCGATCGGCACGCCGGTATACAGGCTCAGGTCGCCCATGATCCAGTAGGTGGCCGAGCGCAGCACGTTGCCGCTCAATGCCGTGGTCAGAAAGACGATGATCGCGGAAAGAAAACTGGCGGTGATCACGCCCGCCAGCAGCAGCGAATGGCTCGAGAGATTCCCGCGGCGATAACCGAGCAGGTAGACCCCGGCGGTGGTGGCCACTGCGCCCATCAGCGCGAATACTGGAGGCGCCACGGTGGATTTGGGGGCCACGATCAAGGCGATGATCACGCCCAGCGCCGCGCCGCTGGAGATCCCCAGCACGTACGGATCGGCCAAGGCATTGCGCAACAAGGCCTGAAAGCACGCGCCGGCCATGGCCAAGGCCGCCCCGACGAATAACGCCAGCACAATCCGCGGCAGACGCAGTTCAAACAGGATCACTCGCGCCAAGCCGGACTGCCCGAACAGGGCGTTGATCACGTCGCGCGGGGTGAAGGTCACCGCGCCGACGAACAGCGAGACCAGCGCCACCAGTAGCGCCACTCCCAGCAGAATCGCCGATAGGATGAGCACCCGCTTGGGGGTAAGCAGGATGTTCATTGGCCTCCACGAGACTTCGGTTTGGGCGCGAAGGCGTCCGGATGAAGCAAGCGCGCCAGCGATTCGAGCATCTCACCGATCCGCGGTCCGGGCCGCTGGATGGCTTCGTTCAAATAGAGAATGCGATCATTGCGGACTGCGGACAGCTCGCGCCATCCGGGCACGCGGGCCAGGTCGTCGCGCGTCGGCGAGAAATCGTTGGACTGCGGCACCAGGATGTATTCCGGGTCTTGCCGCAGGATTTCCTCCACTGACATCTTCGGCCACGGCTGTGATTGCGACCGCGATACCGACGACGCTCCTGCGCTCTCCATCAAATCGTCGAGAAACGTTTCATGTCCCACGGTGATCAGCGGCTGGAGCCAAACCAGGAACAGTGTCCGCCGGGGCGCCTGACCGCGCACTGCGGTGCGGATTGCGCCGATGCGCCGGTCGAGATCGCCGGCCAAGGCTTCCCCTGTGGCCGATTCGCCGATCACCTTGCCTAGGTCGCGCAGGGCCCGGGAGATGTTTTCCAGGCGCGCTGTTTCCACCACGTACACCGGGATACCCAGACGTTCCAGGGCTTCCAGAGTTTCGCGGCGGTTGCCTTCCTTGGTGATCAGCGTCAGGTCGGGGCGCAGCGCCACCAGCCGCTCGATGTTTGGATTGATCATCCCGCCGACCTTGGTCTTGGTCTTGGCCTCGGCGGGGTAGTCGCAATACTCGGTGACGCCGGCTACGCGATTGCCGGCGCCGAGTGCATACAGGGTCTCTGTCAGGCTGGGCGCCAGCGAGACGATCCGCTGCGGGCGGCTGGGCACGTCCACACGGCGGCCCAAGTGGTCGGTGACCACCACGGCGCGGGCCGGGGCGGACCCCAACACCAGCATCAAGCCAGCGAGAAGGAGAGGGTACCGAGGCACAACCTTTCTAGTTTACACCTATAATCAGAGGGTCATGTTGCGCTTCCACACCGCCGGAGAGTCCCATGGCCAGGGCCTTGTAGCGATGGTCCAAGGTCTGCCCGCCGGCGTCGAGGTGGATCTCGACTTCCTCAATAACGAACTGCGACGCCGGCAAGGCGGATACGGCCGCGGCGGACGCATGAAGATCGAGACCGACAGCGCCGAGATCCTGGCCGGAGTCCGCCGC
>CAYPHP010000511.1:0-3857 GCA_964410045.1 uncultured Acidobacteriota bacterium
CAGGATCTTACTTTCTTCCCGGTACCGTTCGACAAGCTGGCCACGGCGGCCTGCCCCGACGCCAAGCTGCGCAAGCTGGTGAAGAACATGATCTACACCGGGGTGGCTGCGTTCCTCCTGGACATCGACATGGCCGAGGTGGAAAAGGCCGTGCGCCGCCAGTTTGGCAAGCGCAAGGCCAAGGCCGCCGACCTGAACTGGGGCGCAGCGAAAGCGGGCTACGACTGGGCCGCGCAGAGCCTGAGCAAAGAGATCCCTTACAAGGTCGAGCGGATGAACAAGACCGCCGGAAAGATCATCATCGACGGCAACTCCGCGGGCGCTTTGGGCTGCATGTTCGCCGGGGTCACGGTGGTTAGCTGGTACCCCATCACGCCCTCATCTTCGCTGGTGGAAACCCTGATCGACTACATGAAGCGCTTCCGGATCGATCACAAGACCGGCAAAGCCACTTTTGCCATCGTGCAGGCGGAAGACGAGATCGCTTCCATCGGCATGGTGATCGGGGCAAGTTGGGCCGGGGCACGCGCCATGACCTCCACGTCTGGGCCCGGCCTCTCGCTGATGTCGGAGTTTGTGGGTCTGGCTTACTATGCGGAAGTTCCCGCGGTGATCTTCGATGTCCAGCGCGTCGGCCCGTCTACCGGGTTGCCGACTCGCACCGCACAAGGCGACATCCTCAAGAATCTTTTCCTCTCTCACGGCGACACCAAGCACATCCTGCTCTTCCCCAACTCGATGAGCGAGATCTATGAAATGGCCCAGACCGCGTTTGATTTGGCCGAGCAGTTCCAGACTCCGGTGATCGTGATGACCGATCTGGACCTGGGGATGAACTACTGGATGTCGGACCCCTTCGTCTATCCCACCAAACCGATCGCCCGCGGCAAGGTGCTCAGCAAGGAAGACCTCGAGCGGATCGGAAAATTCGAGCGCTACCGCGACGTGGACGGTGACGGTGTGGCCTATCGAACGCTGCCGGGCACCGAGCATCCTCTGTCGCCGTATTTCTGCCGCGGATCGGGACACAACGAGAAGGCTCAGTACAGCGAGAAGAACTACGACTACAAGAACAACATGGACCGCCTGGCGCGGAAGTACGAGACCGTGCGGTTGAAAGTTCCCACGGGCGAATTGCACGACGAGCCCGGCGCGGAAGTGGGCATTATCGCCACCGGCACCAGCCATTGGGCGGTGATCGAAGCCCGCGACCAGCTTTCCAAGTTGGGACTGAAGACCAGCTACCTGCGCCTGCGAGCTTTGCCGATGGGACCGGTGGCCAAGGACTTTATCCAGCGTCACCAGCGCGTCTATATCGTCGACCAGAACCGCGACGGCCAGCTCTACGAGGTCACCCGCATGGACGTGCCCGCGGAAGTGGCTGGGCGCATGCGCAGCGTCCGACACTATGACGGCCTGCCCATCCCCGCCAGCACCGTCCGCGAACAGATTCTTGCCCAGGAGAAAGCCCAATGAGCACCACTGCACAACCTCCCGCACCGCCGAAGAAGACCAACCGCCTGGGCCTGGAGCTGACCACATACCGTGGCGGCAAGACCACCTTGTGCGCCGGCTGCGGCCACAACGCCATCACCGAGCGGATCATCGACGCCTACTTTGAGATGGGCGTCAACCAGTACCGGGTGATCAAGCTCAGCGGCATTGGCTGCTCCTCCAAGGCTCCCGCGTATTTCCTGGGCCAGTCGCACGGCTTCAACGCGGTCCACGGGCGCATGCCCGCCATCGCCACCGGGGCGCTGCTGGCGAACCACACGCTCCACGCGATTGGAGTCAGCGGCGACGGCGATACCGCCTCCATCGGCATGGGCCAGTTCGTACACCTGATGCGCCGCAACCTGCCGATGATCTACGTGATCGAAAACAACGGCGTCTACGGCCTGACCAAGGGCCAGTTCTCCGCCACCGCCGACCTGGGCTCCAAGCTCAAGACCGGCGTGGTCAACGAACTGCCGCCCATCGATTGCTGCATTCTGGCCATCCAGCTCGGGGCCACCTTCGTGGCCCGGTCGTTTTCCGGCGACAAACAGCAGTTGCACGCCATCATGAAGGCGGCGATCGCCCACAACGGCCTCTCCCTGATCGACATTATTTCTCCCTGCGTAACCTTCAACGACCACCTGGGCTCCACCAAGAGCTACATGTACATGAAGGACCACGAAGAGCCGGTTCACGAAGTCGGCTTCATTCCCTACTTCGAAAACATCGACGTGGGGTACGAGCCCGGCTCCACCACCCAGGTGCGCATGCACGACGGCTCCATGCTGCGGCTCAAGAAGCTGGAGCGGGATTTCGATCCCACCGACCGGATGCGCGCCATGACCGCCATCGAAGAGGCCAACGGCAAGAGTGAAGTGCTGACCGGAGTCCTGTACATCAACACCGAGAAGCAGAACTTCCTGGAGATGCTCAACGTGGTGGACGAGCCCCTGGCCACGCTGCCGCTGGAGCGCACCCGGCCGGGCCCGGAAGTGCTGGAAGCGGTGATGGAAGAGCTTCGCTAGGTTTTCGGCGCGGGGCACATGGAAAATCGTAGCCGGCTAATTAATGCGCTCTTGGCGGTCGGCACAGTCCTCGTGCTGGCCGTCTCCGGCTATAAGTACCTGGGTCACGGTGAAGTTAAGTGGCTGGACGCCGTCTACATGGCCGTGTTAACGCTGACTTCGGTCGGCTACGGCGAGGTGGTGGACACCAGCCATAATCCGGCGCTCCGGATTTTCAACATCTTCGTGCTGACGTTCGGGATCGGCACGATGCTGTATGTCTTCTCCGTAGCCACCGCATTCGTGGTAGAAGGCGATCTGAAGCGGCTCTTTTGGAGGCGGAAGATGTTGAAACGCATAGCGTCGTTGCGCGACCACATCATCATCTGCGGAGCGGGCACCACGGGACTGCGCGTGGTGGAAGAGTTGCACAAGGCCGGACGCGGCTTAGTGGTGATCGACGAAGATCCCAAGTACCTGGAAAAGGTCACCCAAATTGGAGAAGAGATCCCCGTCATCGAAGGTGACGCCAGCGACGAGGACGTGCTGGAGTCGGCCGGCCTGGACCGCGCCGGCGGCGTAGTGGCCGCCCTACCCAACGACAAGGACAACCTGGTGGTGGTGATCACCGTGCGCCAGAAGCACCCCAACGTGCGCATCGTGGCCCGCTGCATGGACGCCAAAATGGCCGACAAGATGGTCCGCGCCGGAGCCAGTTCCACCGTTTCTCCGAACTCCATCGGCGGCATGCGCCTGGCCTCAGAAATGATCCGCCCGCACGTGGTCAGCTTCCTGGACCTGATGCTGCGCGACCAGTCCAAAGTTTTGCGCATCGAGGAGATCTACATCCCGTTCCACTCCTCATGGGTCGGTCACACCCTAGGCGAACTGGGTCTGCGGGAGCGCTACAACCTGGGAGTGCTGGCTCTGCGCCAGCCCGGCGACGAGCAGTTTTATTACAACCCTCCGGACGCCACCGACATCAAGGCCAAGATGGTCCTGGTGGTGATGGGCGACGTGGCGCAGATCCAGACCGCCCGGGAAACCGCCGCCGCCGAAGTCGTGCGTCGCGCGTAACCGCAGAAGAACCTGTCCACAGATTACGCAGATTTCGCGGATCGGAATCCGTGTAATCCGTGGTTATGCCTTAGCTTCCTAACGCCTGTCCCAGATCCTCCAGGATATCCGCGGTGTCCTCCAAGCCCACCGACAGCCGGACCAGGTTGTCGCGGATGCCCAGGCGCTCGCGCGTCTTGGGGGCCAGATCGCGATGGGAGGAAATCGCCGGGTAGAGGATCATGGTATGGACGTCGCCCAGGCTGGTGGCCGGAACGCACATCTTGAGGGCGTTGATGA
>CAYPHP010000512.1:0-3847 GCA_964410045.1 uncultured Acidobacteriota bacterium
CAGGCGCGCCGCGGCGCTGTAGCCGTCGGCGGTGTAGCGTTCGAGCGAGGGATGCTCCACGACGTGGAGCTTGGCCGCAGGAATCTCTGCAGCGAACCCGCCGCCTCCTAGACATAGCGCTTCCACCGGATGGTTCAACTGGCTACCAATGGCCTGGGCGGCGGCAATCGCTTCCAGGCTCATCTTGTTCAGCTTGCCTTGCAGATGTTCGACTATGACGAGAATCATTGCTCTTCCTTTGCCACCGAGGCACCGAGAACACCGAGGAACACATAAATCGGGGGCCGTACCTCGGCGCCCTCGGTGTCTCGGTGGCTAATCAAATCACTCGAGCCTCAAACTTCAACTTCTCCACCAGCTTTGCGGCTGCTTCCTTGGCCGGACCCTCAATGAACTGGGTTTGCTTGGTCTTCTGCGGCAGGTAGACGCGCCGCAGTTGCTGCGTCGGCGCGTAGGCGTCGTCGGTCCAACCCAGGTCGGCCTTGCTGAGCACCTTGAGTTCTTTGCTCTTGGCCTTTTTGATGCCCATCAGCGTGGCGTAGCGGAGCTTGGCCAGTCCCGACTGGATGCTGAGCACCGCGGGCATAGGCATTTCCACCCACTGGAACCATCCGGCTTCGAGCTCGCGCTTCACCCGCAGGCGACCATTCGCTTGCGGTTGCACGTCCATGATGATGGTGGCGTGCGGCAGTCCGGAAAGTTCCGCCAGGATCGGCCCGGTCTGGCCGTAGCCGAGATCGTCGGACTGCAGGCCGGTGAGCAGCAGGTCGAAGGACTCGCCTTGCAGCCCGCGCGCCAGCAGCTTCGCGCCGTTGAATGCGTCCAGGCGCGCGAAGGCTTCGTCCTCAAGATGGATCGCGCGATCCGCTCCCTTGGCCAGCGACTCGCGCAGCACCGTCTGCACGCGCGATGGCCCGGCGGACAGCGCAATCACCTCGCCGCCGTGCTTTTCCTTGAGCTGCAGACCGGCTTCCAGGGCGTAGGCGTCCGGCTCGTTGATTTCGTAAGTGATGTCCGCGTCCTTGATCCAGCCGCCACCCTCGGCGATCCGCAGGGTGGAATCCTTGGACGGGACCTGCTTGATGCAAACGACAATCTTCATATGAAAGTTATTTCACGCTTCGAATCTCTTGAAGACCAGCGCGGCGTTGGTGCCGCCGAAACCGAAGGAGTTCGAGAGAACGGTGTTGACCGTGGCCCGGCGCGCCTGGTTGGGAACATAGTCCAGGTCACATTCCGGGTCCGGAGTGGTGTAGTTGATGGTGGGGGGCAGAATCTGGTCGCGAATCGCCAGTACGCTGATGCCGGCCTCCAGGCCGCCAGCGCCGCCCAGCAGATGGCCGGTCATGCTCTTGGTGGAACTGACCGCCACGCGGCGGGCATGCTCGCCGAAGGCCCGCTTGATGGCCATGGTTTCAAACTTGTCGTTGTAGGGCGTCGACGTGCCGTGGGCGTTGATGTAATCAATCCGCTCGGGCGGCACGCCGGCATCGCGGATCGCCTCACGCATCACGCGATAGGCCCCGTCGCCGTCTTCGCTGGGCATGGTGATGTGGAAGGCGTCGGAGGTCATTCCATATCCGATCATCTCCGCCAGGATCGTGGCGCCACGTTTCTGCGCGAACTCCAACTCCTCCAGGATCAGGATGCCGGCGCCCTCGCCCATCACGAAGCCGTCGCGATCCTTGTCAAACGGGCGGGACGCCTTTTCCGGTTCTTCGTTGCGCGTGGAAAGCGCGCGCATCGCAGCGAACCCGCCCACGCCCATCGGGGTGATGGCTGCTTCGGATCCGCCGCAGATCATGGCGTCGGCGTACCCGTGCTGGATCATCCGGTAGCTGTCGCCGATGGCGTGCGCGCTGGCGGAACAAGCCGTCGCCGTCGCCGAGTTCGGGCCCTTCGCTCCGTAGCGGATCGAGACGTGCCCCGCCGCCAGGTTGACAATCGAGCCGGGAATGAAAAAGGGGCTGATGCGCCGCGGTCCGCCTTCGAGCAGCGACTTGTGCTCGCGCTCGATGACGTCGAATCCGCCGATCCCCGAAGAGATGTACACGCCCACACTCTCGGCGGTGTCTGGCGCGACGGTAAGGGCTGATTGTTTTACGGCAAATTCGGAAGCCGCCAGGGCGAAGTGGATGAACCGCCCCATCTTCTTGACTTCCTTCTTTTCCACCCAGTTCAGGGGATCGAAGTTCTTCACTTCGGCGGCGAAGCGGCAGGCAAAGGCTGCGGCGTCAAAGGCGGCAATCGGAGCGACACCACTCCGGCCTGCCAACAAGGCCTGCCACGTCTCGCCGGTGCCAATACCCACCGCCGAGACCAGCCCAACGCCGGTTACGACGACACGACGTGCCAAGGCATTCTCCTCGCTGGGAACGGCTAACCCTTGACCTTGCCGCCGTGGCTCTGAATGTATTCGATGGCCGCCTTGACGGTCTGGATCTTCTCGGCGTCCTCATCGGGGATTTCGATCTCGAAGGCCTCTTCAAAGGCCATCACCAACTCGACCTGGTCCAGGGAATCGGCGCCCAAGTCGTCTACAAAGGAGGCCGTTGGCGTCACCTCTGCCTCGTCCACTCCCAACTGCTCTACGATGATCTGTTTCACCTTCTCTTCAAGCGTCATCCGACCTCCTCCTTGAGCTTTCCACTCTACCATGGAGTGCGGCAGCTTGCTGCCGCATGCGGTGGCAAGCCACCGCACTCCAAATCAGCAACGCTACCCCATGAACATTCCGCCATTCACGTTCAGCACGTGCCCGGTGATGTACCCGGCTTCCTCGGAAGCCAGGAAGCGCACCGCGGCGGCGACATCGCGATCCGTACCCATACGGCCTAACGGGATCAGCGACAGTAAGCGCTCCTTGGCCGCGTCCACGATCTTTTCGGTCATCGCCGTAGTGATGAATCCAGGGGCCACGGCATTGACCGTCACGTTTCGCGACGCGACTTCCTGCGCCACGGACTTGGTCAGTCCGATCAGGCCGGCCTTGGCGGCAACGTAATTCGCCTGGCCCGGATTGCCCATCTGCGCTACCACCGAAGTGATGTTGATAATGCGCCCGTAGCGAGCCCGCACCATCATCCCCAGGGCCTGCTGGATGCACAAGTGGGCTCCGGTCAGATTCGTCGCCAGCACGGAGTCCCAATCGTCGCGCTTCATGCGCAGGACCAGGGTGTCGCGGGTGATTCCCGCGTTGTTCACCAGGATGTCCAGGCGCCCGAACTTTTCCTTTACCGTGGCGAAGGCCGCAGTGATCTGGTCCGCAGCCGCTACGTCACACCCGACGGCCAGGGCCTTGCCTCCGGCCGCCTCGATCTCGGCGACGGTGGCGGCCAGTTTTTCGGCATTACGCGCCGCCACCACAACCGTGGCGCCGGCTTCCGCCAGGACCAAAGCGCACGCTTTCCCGATCCCCTGGGATGCGCCGGTTACCAGAGCCACGCGTTCGTTCCAGCTCATGATTTCAGCTTCTCCAGAGCTGCCTGCAACGACTTTTCGTCTTCGACATTCATGGCGACCAGACTGCGGTCAATCTGGCGCAGCAGACCGCAGAGCACGCGTCCAGGACCGACTTCGACGAAACGAGTGGCGCCCATATCGGCCAATCGGCGCACGGATTGCTCCCACAAGACCGGCGCTGACACTTGGCCGATCAGGCCGGCGCGTGCTTCGTCCGCCGCGGTAATCGCTCGCGCGCCCAGGTTATTCACCAGCGGGCAGCGGAGGTTGGAGAACGTGACGCCCCACAGGTCGTCGGCCAGACGGTCCTGGGCCGGCTTCATCAGCGCACAGTGGAACGGAGCGCTCACCTGCAGCAGGATCGCACGCTTTGCACCGCGCCCCT
>CAYPHP010000513.1:0-3845 GCA_964410045.1 uncultured Acidobacteriota bacterium
ATCCGAGGGCTTTGGTTTCGACGGCGTGTGCGTGAACGAGCATCACCAGAATGCCTACGGGAACATGCCGTCGCCGAACTTGATGGGCGCGGTGCTGGCGCGGACCACCAAGAAGATCAAGATCGCGGTGATCGGCAACGCCCTGCCCATGTATAACCCGCCGGTGCGCATCGCCGAAGAGTACGCCATGATCGACGTGATGAGCGGCGGACGGCTGATCGCCGGACTGGTTGTCGGCGGCGGGCCCGAATATTTTTCCTACGGCATCAACCCCACGCAGGCGCGCGAGCGATTCCATGAAGCCCACGACTTGATCCTGCAAGCCTGGACCCAGCCGGGTCCAACGTCGTTCCAGGGGAAGTACACCCAACTGCGCTACATGAACATCTGGCCTCGGCCGTTGCAGCAGCCGCATCCGCCGGTCTGGATTCCCGGCGCCGGGTCGCTGGAGACCATCGACTGGGTGGCCAAGATGCGTTACGCGTATATGGGCATCCCGTATTTCCACATTGATGTTTTTCGGAAGACCATGGACTTGTTCCGGCAGGCCTGCCAGAAGTACGGCTACGAAGCCAGCCCCGAGCAGATGGGTTTTCCGCTGGGCATTTACGTTTCCGACAGCGACGAGCAGGCCCGCCGCGAGTTCGAGCCGCACCTCTGGTACTTCGTGCGCAAGCTGATGAAGGGCTTGTCGCTGAACCCTCCCGGCTACACCAGCCCGCAATCCATGCTGAGGATGTTCCAGGCCCTGAACCAATTTCTCCCTCACGTGAGCACCTGGGAAGAAGTGCTGGCCGGACGTTACATGGTAGTCGGCAGCCCGGAGACGGTACTCGAAGGAATCTCCGACGCCATCGAGAAGACCATGTGCGGCAACATGCTGTTCGGTTTCCAGATCGGATCGCTGCCCACGGCGCTCGGATCTCGCAGCATGGAACTGTTTGCGCGCCACGTGATGCCTGAACTGCGCCGCCGTTTCGGCGATCGCTTGACGCCGCGCCCAGGGCAAGCTCTGCAGGGGGTGCGCTAATGTCCGATTACAAAAAGGAAGTGGTGCTGCTGAACGGCTATCCGGTGGAGTTGATGCGCGGCGGCCAGGGGCGTCCACTACTCTATCTGCACAGCGCGGCCGGCGAGATGACCTGGATGCCATTTCACGATCTGCTCGCGGCAGGACACGATGTGATTGCCGCGGCGCATCCGGGATTCAGTAATTCCGAGGGCCTGGACCGCGTTGACCACATCGAGGACCTGGTGATCCATTACCTCGACCTGCTCGATCATTTGGGCCTGTCGCAAGTGGACGTGGTGGGGCTGTCGCTCGGCGGATGGCTGGCGGCGGAGTTGGCTACGCGGAATCGCGAGCGCGTGCGCCGTCTGATTCTGGTGGATGCCGCCGGACTCTACCTGCAAGGCTTCGATCAGTTCGAGTTTTTCCAGGATCCGATCTCGAATCCCGGCTTTCCCGCGGAGATGCGCCGCCGCTGTTTCCACGATCCCAACTCGGAGATCGCTCGGAGCTTCATTCCTGACCAGATCCCCATGGATCAGATCCTGATGGCGCTGCGGGCGCGCCAAGCCACGGCCCGCGTGGCCTGGAATCCATACTTCTACAATCCCAAACTGAAGTCGCGGCTTGGCCGGATCAAGCTTCCGACGCTGATCCTGTGGGGCGAATCCGACGGTCTGCTTCCGCTCGACTTTGCGCGTTCCTACCAAGCGCTGATTCCGGGGTCTGAACTGAAGGTGATGGAGAAGTGCGGACACATGCCCCCGATTGAGCGGCCCGAGGAGTTCGCCAAGTTGGTAGGGGAGTTCCTAGATCGTAACTAGCTCCAACAAAAAGACTTTTGCCTTTGCGCAGGACAACTGCTAGAATCCGCACAGTTTGCGGTTAGGGGCAATCGCCGTTGTTCTGGCTCTCGGCGCGGGGGCGGCATCCGCGCAGAGTTTGGGCGAGATTGCCCGCCGCGAGCGCGAACGTCGCGGCACACTCACACAACACAGCCCAGTCCTTACGAACGAAGATTTCCAGCGGCGCAGAATCTTGGAGCCGGTCCGCGAGGCGATCCGTGAAGACGCTGCGCAACCCGCGACACCGGTCGCCGAACCCGTCGTCGAAGCGCAAGTCGCCGCCCCTGTGCAAGTGTCGTTGGGCGAGTATGCGCGCCAGTTGCGCGAGCAAAAGGCCGCGCGTCAACGGCAACAAGAAGAAGTCCGCGTGGCTGCCGCTCCCACTCCAGTTCCCCAATCCGAGCCGGCTCCCGTCATCGCCACCTCAACGGACCGGGTCCGTTTCCGTGACACGACAGGACGCCCGATCTCGCTCGGCCAGTACGCGCGCCAGTTGCGTGAAGATCGCATCGTGCGCGAGTCTGCGCCACAGATCGCGGTGAATCAAGCTCCCGCGCCCGCACCGGCGCGGTCTGTCGAAACACCACGTGTCTCGTTGGGTGAGTATGCGCGCCGGTTGCAGGACGCACGCAAAGCCAGACGGATGGAAAGCGTAGAAGCCGGAGTTGAAGTTGCCGCCAGCGTCGTCGGGGTGCAGCGTGGCGACACGTTGTGGAAGCTTTCAGCCTTCTATCTGGGCCGTGGAGAATTGTGGGCCACGATTTGGAGAGCCAATCCGCAACTGGCCAATCCAAACTTGATTCATCCCGGCCAGTTGCTGCGGCTGCCGGAAAGCACACAACTGGCCCGTAGCGCCTCGCCGCGGCCGCCGGTAACGACCAACGTGAGCGCGCCCAGCGCGAATGCAATCCAGTTCTACGGGTGCTGGGACATGAATTGCAGGGCCAGCTTAGCGAACTCTTCAGGCTTCTCCAGTGCGGCGGCGTGGCCGCCGCCAGCCATTGTGGCGATTTCCCCGTGTTCCACCAGGGTGGCGATCTCCCGAGCGTAGTGCGGCGGCGTTAGAATGTCCTCCGCTCCAACCGCCAGCAGCACCGGAGCCTGCAGCCCTTGGATCACGCCGCGGAGATCCACATACTCCATCGCGCCGCGAAGCAGGTTGGCGGACGCCTGAATGTCCTGATCGCTAGCCGCAACGCGCCAACGGTCCAGTTCGTTCTCGTGGCTCTCCAGATAGCCCATGCTCCAGACCCAGGGAATGGAGACCAGGAAGCGCAAGTCCAGACCGCCGATCTGCATGGCTTGTAACCAGGAGTCCAGCTTCATGTGCAACGAGACGTCCATATGGGAATAAACGCCTGAGACCACCAGGCTCTTCACCCGCGAGCCCAACCGCCCGGCGGCCAGCAACGCCGCCACACCGCCGCTCGAGAGTCCCACCAAATGCATCGATTGCAGTCCCAACTCATCCGCGAGGCTCACCAGATCGCGGGCATGCAACTGGCTGGTGTACGGCTGGTCGGGTTTTTCGGATTGACCCTGGCCGCGGCGGTCGTACAGCACCGTCGGGTATTGCTCGCTGATCAGGGGCTCGATGCGGTCCCAGGATCGCAAGTCGTTGAGCAACCCGTTCACCAGAACCACCGGCACGCCGTCGGGCCGGCCGCGGCGTTCCACGTACAGGCGGACGTCACTGAGTTTTACCAGGGGCACGATTCATTCTCCTCGGGAGCCAGACATGACGGAACAGTTTACCGCGTCTTCCAACTCGCGGTCGGCAAGAATCGGCGGCCCCGCTTTCATGGCATAATGGAGGTGCGGGGTCCTTAGTCCGCTAGATCCAAACATTGATCCCCAACCCTGGAGGCTTTCTTGGCATTGGCGATGTTCCTGATGGAAGGGCTGACTGCGGTCTGTTTGATCGGCAACGCTATAGTGGACGGTGTGTTAGGTTTTCTTTTTGTCGTTGAACGGAAGATGACCAGAAAGAA
>CAYPHP010000514.1:0-3840 GCA_964410045.1 uncultured Acidobacteriota bacterium
ACGGATGAACGAAGGCTCCTACGGTGAGTGCACGCACTGCGGTGGTGAGATGCAACAGAAGCGCCTGGACGCCGTACCCTGGGCGCGTCATTGCATCCCCTGCCAGGAGAAGCAGGAGCAAGGATTGTTGTAGCCGTAGGACAGGCTTTCCAGCCTGTCCAGAGTTGTACTTTGCAGGTCATTTCCTCTCTCGCGAATCTCTTCTTCCCTTCTCCTTGCCGGATCTGTCGCGAGCTGCTGCCTGGGATCACTCGTGTTCCGGTGTGCCAGGAGTGCTGGCAACGCGTCGAGCCCGTACCGGCGCGGGGAGCGTGCTCGTTGTGCGGGCTGCCTGTCGAAGGAGATTTGGCGGCGTTGCCGAATTTCCGCTGCGGCGATTGCGTCCAGCATCCGCCTGCTTTCGATCTGGCGCGCAGCTACGGGGTCTACGGCGGAGCGCTTCGGGACTTGATTCACTTGCTCAAGTACCAGGAGATGACCCCGCTGGCGGGACGGCTGGGCCCATTGATGGTGGAAGCCGCGCTGCGTCCGGAGTGTGCGGAAGCCTATGCCGCCTGCGACGCCGTCGTGGCCCTGCCGCTGGACCCGGAGCGGCGTCGCCAGCGCGGCTACAATCAGGCCGAGTTGCTGGCCCGGGAAGTGGCGCGTGGCCTGGGCCTGCCTTTGTGGACAGACGCTTGCCGGCGCACCCGCCCGACCTCGCCTCAAGCCGGTCTGACCCGCCCGCAGCGCCACGCCAACGTCCGGGGCGCCTTTGACGCGCAGGCGGGCCGGGTGGCCGACAAGACCATCCTGCTGGTGGACGACGTCATGACCACGGGCGCCACGCTGAGTGCCTGCTCCCGAGCACTGTTCCAGGCCGGCGCAAAGCGGATCCTGGCTCTGACCCTGGCCCGCACCGCCGAACCATTCCAGAACACTTCCCCCGACTCTGTTGTATAATCGAAACTGGTAGATTCGCGGAGGGTTCGGTGATCGCCGTACTGGATTTCCGAAGTTTCATGCAGGGCTGCCGCGCCCTGGCGGCAGACTCCTGCGCCCTTCACCCGCCTGCCGCCGTTCGTCTTTTCCCATCCAATTTGATTGTTGGAGGCCGTGGCTAATTGCTATGGAACATCTCCTCCAACTCCCGGTGCTGGTCCTCAACGCGACCTACGAGCCCGTCCACGTGACCGCGGCCAAGCGCGCCATCGTCTTGGTGCTGAAAGGCGTAGCTTCGGCTGAGGAGCACTCGCACCACCATGTGCATTCGCCTTCGTCGGCCCTGCGGGTGCCTTCGGTGATCCGTTTGCATGAATACCGCCGCATCCCTTACCAGACCCGGGCGTTGTCGCGGAAGAACATTCTGATGCGCGATCGCAACACCTGCCAGTTCTGCGGACGGGTGATGCCTGCGGCCGAGTTGACCCTGGACCACATTACCCCGCGGTCGCGCGGAGGCGATTCGTCCTGGGAGAATCTGGTGGCCTGCTGCCATCCCTGCAACAACCGCAAGGGCGATCGTCTGCCGGACGAAGCCAACATGAAGCTGCTCAAGCAGCCTCGACCGTTCAGCCTGCACACTTCCCGCCAGCTCATGCGTCTGATGGGCCGTGGCGAGGAGGCGTGGCGGAAGTACCTCTTCTTCTAAAGCGGCGGAAAGTCAAAAGGCAAAAATCAAAGGTCAAAAGTGAGATGTCCGGCTCTGCACTTTTGCCTTTTGCCCTTTGACTTTTGACTTTCCGAGATATCTAGAGCACGTCCGCCCATCGAGGCGACGCGGCAAACGCAGCGTGGATCAGCCCGACGTGGGAGTAAGCTTGCGGGAAGTTACCCCACATCCGGAGCGTGGCCGTCTCGTAGTCCTCCGACAACAGCCCGAGCGGCGAGAGCGCCGACCGCACCTGCTCCATCACGGTGCGGGCCTCTTGCTGGTGTCCGATCGCCGCCAGCGCCTCGATCAGCCAGAAGGTGCAGATGATGAAAGCGACGGACGGGTGTCCGAAGCCGTCATCCAGCCGGTAGCGGAACAGCCAGCCGTCGTGGGAGAGGGATTTCCAGATGGCCCGGACGCTGCTCTCCAGCCGCGGGTCGTCCGCGGGCAGGAAACGTAATGGGGCCATCTGCAGGAGCGAAGCATCCATATCCTGGCTTCCGTAGGACCCAGTGAATCCGCCCACGTCCGCACTCCAGGCCTGGGCGACGATTTCCTGGCGGATGCGCTCGGCGGCGGCGCGGAATTCGGCGGCCCGCGACGGCGCGTGTTGGTCCGCCACCAGGGCCATGCGGTCGGCCGCCGCCCAGCACATCAACCCGGAGAACGTCTGCGGCTTCCATTCGGTGCGATACTCCCAGATCCCGGCGTCCGGCATACCAGCGACGGCAATGGCCTTGCGCGCCAGGCGCTCCAGCAGGTCCAAGGCGGCCTTGGAGCGTTCCGCGCGGAAGCGTTGATCCAGAAACACGGGCGCCAGGGCCAGGACCATTTCACCAAACACGTCGTTCTGCACATGGCTCACCGCAGAATTGCCGATGCGCACCGGACCTTCGCCGTTGAAGCCCGGCCAATGTGCCAGGATGCGTTCTTCCAGGTCCGCGGACCCGTCCACGGCATAGAGCGGCGACAGTTTCAGGTCCGCTGCGCCTCCAGCGACGTTGAGCAGGAATTGGATGAAGTGCTCGCGCTCTTCGAACTGGCCCAGCAGACGAAAGGCGCCCAACGCGTAATACGCGTCGCGCAGCCAGCAGTATCGATAATCCCAGGTGCGCCCGCTGCCCGGCGCTTCGGGAATCGACGTGGTCATCGCCGCCACGATGGCCCCGGTATCTTCAAAGCAGTGCAGCTTCAGCGCCAGCGCCGATCGAATTACTTCGTCCTGGAACAACGGTGGGATCTCGCATTGCTTCACCCATCGCTGCCAGTAGAGCGCCGTCTCGCTCAGGAACCGCTCGCAAAGCGGAGGCAGAGGCTCCTCCACCGGAGGACCCCACGCCAGCAGCAGATAACGCTTCTGGGTGAGAGTGAAAGGACGCCCGCCGAGATAGGCGACTGGAATGTCGGTGGTCAGACGAAGCGGACTGCGGAAGCCCTCATAACGGATGTGATTCGAGCCATGCAACCGCTCCGGGACCGTCTTGCTCCAACCCATTCGCGGATCACAGGTGACGTTGATGCGCGGCGTTCCCTCCAGCGGCTCGACGATCCGGATCAATTGTGTTGGACGGAACATGCGGCCGTACTGTTCGAAGCGCGGGGCGAAGTCCAACATGCGGAAGGCGCCGCTGGCGGTCCGGAAGGTGGTCTCCAGAATGTTAGTGTTCTCCAGGTACCGCTGGCGCCCGCGCTCTTCGCCGGCGGGTCCTACGCGGAACCCGCCGCCATCCTGAGCGTCCAGCAGCGACGCGAAGACCGGCTCGGAATCGAACTGCGGCAGGCAACACCAGTCCACCGAGCCGCTGGTATCTACCAACGCCGAAAACTGGCAATTCCCGATGATTCCCAGATCCTCCAGTTTCGTCATGAGGGTTCATCAGAATGATACGCTAGAGTCGAAGGGACGGATCCGATGTCTCGTGGGGTCCAATTCACGCTGGGATTGATCGCCGCCCTGGGCCTGCTAGCCTGGGGTACGTCCGTGGTGGTCCTGAAAACTGCCCGGACTTGGTTTGAGCGCGACGTCAACCTGCGGTCTCAACTGGTGGTTCACGGCGCGCGCCAGGCCCTTCTTTCGCACTGGCAGCCGGAACAGCGCCGGGATGTCCAGCAGATTCTCGTCGAGATCACCCACGACGAACGCATCCTGGCGGCCGCCGCCTGCAATGCCGACCAGTCCCTGTTGGCGTCCACACCCGACTTCCCGG
>CAYPHP010000515.1:0-807 GCA_964410045.1 uncultured Acidobacteriota bacterium
ACCAGCGTCTCCATCTGGTCCAGGACTTTTTCCGGCGACAGGCCGCGGTAACTCTTTCCGTGAATGGTGTGGCAGTAGGAGCAGCGATAGGGACACCCGCGGCTGGAAATGAACTGGACCACGCGCCGCGACTTCGGGAAGTGCCAAGGCGAATCGAGAAGGAAGTACTTTTCGAGATCCAAGAGGTCATAGGCCGGCGGAGGCAGCGTTTCGATATCGGGAACTTCAGCCGGCTGGCTGGGGACAATCCTGCCGTCGCGCATCAGCCACAGACCGGCGATGCCTTCGGGCTCGCGTCCAGTCTCAAGTGCATTTAGTAGCTGGGTCAGGGCGATATCGCCTTCCCCGGCGATCACGTAGTCGACCACGCCGGTTTCCAGGCAATCCTCGGGCGCTCCAGATGGATGCGCGCCGCCCAGCACGACGCGGATGCCAGGATGCGCGGCCTTCAGTCGGCGCGCCTCGGCGATCGCTTCAGGAAACTCGCAGGTCATGCAGCCGATGCCGGCCACGCGTAGGTCGTGCTCCCGGATCCACGCGTCGACCACTTCCGGCGTCACGTCATCGAAGATCAGGTCGAAGATTTTCGGTTCATGCCCCTTTTCGCGAAGGAAAGCGGCCAGATGGATATAGTTCAGAGGAACGTTCTGGATATAGCGATTGGCCCCCGCCATGGGCCTGATGAAGGCAATCTGCATGGAAACGCCGTCCGCCCAGAAATTCGGCTAGCGATTATTCTATCTCAAGAACGTCAACTCGGGCCGAACGTGGACAGGCTGGACAGCCTGTCCTACAAGAGCATTCCAC
>CAYPHP010000515.1:817-3832 GCA_964410045.1 uncultured Acidobacteriota bacterium
TTTCTATTTCCTTAATCGTGGGTTTTTTGGTGTGGTTTTTTTTAGCCTCTCCACCGCCCCGCTTCCGCGTTGAACCTCACGGCTTCAATTTCAAGCCAAGGATCGATTTGAACAAGCTGAACCTGTTGGTGGACGAGCTAGAGGTAGAAGAGTATCGCCGGAAGCATTCGATCCCCGAGACCCCTTGTCAGCGCTTCATCAGATCCACGAACATCTTGTAGAAGCGATCCTTGTCCAAGTCGAACTGGACCACGGCCTTTTGCCACATCCATGAAGGCGCCTTGACGGTGTCTTCCATGAAGATGGTTTGCCCGTAGCTGGGGCCGTGATCGATATCGATGTTCACTTGCAGCGTTTTCTGCTCGGTGATCAGGGTGGGATCGATGAAGGCGGCCGCGGCGATCTCATCCCACATGTAGCCGGTGAAGTTCGACCGCCGGTTGTGGTACTTGTTGATGTATTGCGCGGTGATCGACTTGGACTTGGCGATCTCGTCAACCAGCGAGTCGGTCAATTGAGTCTTCACGGAAATGTCCACGGGCGTGATGGTGATCTTCTTCCAGGGCGCGCTCATCACGATGCGTGCGGCCTCCGGGTCCCACCACCAGTTGAATTCACGGCGCGCATTGATGCGATGATTGCCGCCCTTGTCGGCGTTCATACCCGCGCCCATCAGGACCAGCTCTTTGGCCAGCTTGGGGACCTCGGGGTCCAGACGGCAAGCCAAGGCCACGGTGGTGAACGGTCCGCCCACCCACAACGAGACTTCGCCGGGATACTTGCGCAGCGTCTCGATCAGGAACAGCGCGCCATGCTTGTCGATCGCCTTGGTGGTCGGCATGCCGTGCGGAGGCGGAGGTACCTCGTCAGGATCGTGATAGTTCCGTTCGTTCCATGCGCCCTTGTAACCAAACTCGCCCCACAGCGATTCCCAATGCCGGGTTTCCTCGCGCGAGTTCAGCAGCGGATACTCCGCGCCCATGGCCACGGGAATCTTGCCATGCCCGGTGAGTTCCAGCGCGCGCAGCATGACTGCCGTCCCGGCCTTCGCCCATCCGTCACCGGCGGTGATGGTGATGCCCAGCACTTCCACCTGCGGAGACTGCGCCAGGATCAGGATCGAGTACACATCGGTGCCGACCGGCCCGCGAGAGTCCTGGTCAATGAAGACCTTCTTGCGCGGGGATTGGCCACAGAGGCACAGAGAGCACAGAGAAACCAAAAGAATCTTGCGGATCATCGTTTCACCGGAGGACGAGTCATCAAGTCGACGTACTTGTCGTAGAACCGCTTTGTATCGAGATCAAATTGAACCATGGCGCGGCCCCACAGCCAGGAAGGCATCTGCTTGATGTCCCCCTCGAAGAATGCGGTTTCACCGTAGCCGACGCCATGGCCGGTGTCGATGTTCACCCACATTTCACGCTGGTTGGTGATAATGCTCGGATCGAGCCAGGCGATTGCGGAAATCTCATCCCACATGAAACTGCCGCCCGCAAACTTGGCATGATACTGCGCCACGGGCGTAGCGGCCTTGGCGATGCGCGCTTTCAACTCCGGACTGAACGAGGTCTTGATGGAAATGTCCACCGGGGTAATGACGATGCGCTTCCAGGGCGCCTTCATCACCATGCGGACCGCCTCTGGGTCGAACCACCAGTTGAACTCGCGGCGGCCGTTGCGGGTGTTGCCGCCGCGGTCGGCATAGAAACTCGCGCCCATCAGCACCAGCTCCTTGGCCAGCTTGGGCATCTCCGGATCGAGAGCCAGGGCCAGGGCGATGTTGGTAAGCGGCCCGCCGGCCCACACGGTCACCTCACCCGGATACTTGCGCACCATCCGGTTGATGAACAACGCGGCGTGCTCGTTCAACGGCTTGAGCGACGGTGAGGGCGAACCTTCGGCCAGCGGCGGCACTACGTCGGGCGGATGGTAAAAGCGCGGATCCCATGCGCCGCGGAAATTGATGGGTCCGAATTGCTTCACCCAATGGTCGGATTCTTCCTTGGAATTGATCAGCGGCATCTCCGCGCCGGGCACCACCGGCACGTCGGTGCGTCCGGCGATCTCCACCAACCGGAGAGTCCGCTGCGTCTGTTCCTTGACGAACTGATCGCCGGCCACCAGGGTGATCCCCAGCACCTCGGCTTGTTCCGGCGCTTGCAGGAAGACCAGGATCGACTGCATGTCGGTGGAGGCCGGGCCGCGGGCGTCCTGGTCCACGATCACCTTGCGGGGTTGGCCACAGAGGCACAGAGAGCACAGAGAAATCAGGAACAAACTACGCATAAGCACGGGAGATGAAGAACAGGGCCAGGATGTAGAAGAGGAACATACCGGCCAGATAGCCCTTGGCCTTGCCGCCGGCGCCGGCAAATTCCTTCCAGATGAAGACGCCCCACAGCGCGGCGACCATGGGAGCGGACTGGCCGATGGCGTAGGAGATGGCCACGCCCAGCTTACCGCCGGCGACGAAATTGAAGACCATCCCCGTGCCCCAGATGAATCCACCGAAAAGACCCCACAAGTGGTTCGCGGTCCCGGCGGTGAAGAAGCCTCCGAAGTCCACGGGATCACCGACCAGCGGCCGTTTCATAAAGTAGACGTTGACGATGGGACAGCACAACAGCGAGCCAATGGTGAAAAACACCGAGATGCTGTAAGGCGTGAGCGGGGTGCCATGGGTCATCGCGCGGGTGACAAAGGGCGCGAACGAGCCCATCAGCACTCCCGACACCAGGCAGACAACCACGCTCTTCTTCGAGATTGCGCCTCCAGCGCTCGGCAGGTTGCCGTATGCCAGGCCGTCCATGATGATGGCGATCACCGCCATGAACACGCCGATCGCCAGCATCTTGACATCGCCCTTGGGCTGAATGAGGTAGCTGGACACCACGCCCACCACCATGGCCGTACCGATGGACAGCGGGAAGGCCACCGCGAGTCCGGCCATGTTGATCCCCGCCACCAGCAGCAAGTTGGCGATGTTGAAGATGAAGCCGCCGATCATGGCCG
>CAYPHP010000516.1:0-3820 GCA_964410045.1 uncultured Acidobacteriota bacterium
AAGCCTGCACCGCCAGCGCCTTGTCCAGTTCTTCGGGCGCCAGCAGTTGCCGGCCGATCAGGATCTCACCCAATCTCAAAAGAGCACCGCCGTCGTTTTGTCCAGACCCGCCTTCTTGCCCTGCACGATCAATTGTGTGGGCAGGTCCTTGTGCTCGGAGGTGTTGAACAGGTGCACTACCACGGCCACGTTCTCTTCGGGCTTCAGGAAGCTCAATCCCGCGCCGTTGCCGCGCAACAGGTCCTTGACCAGGGTTTCGACTTCCTTGGACCGCGCCAGCTTCTCCGCCCGCGCGTCCTTGATCTCCTTGTCGTTGTAAGGACCTGGCGTAAACGGTGTCAGATAACGCAGCGTGCTCAGGTTCACCTCCAGCGCGAACACCACGCCGTAGCCTTCGAGATAAGTGCCCTTCGGCGGCTGGAGCATCATGAAGCGCTGGTCGTAGCGCTGCTTCAGGGCCGTGTTCAGGACCGACTCGAAGATCCCGATCTGCTGCTTGATGGTTCCGTAGTTGTGACTCTGAGCGCGGCTGGCGGCGGGCGCCAGCAGGGCCAGGGTAATCAGAGTGAGCGCGGCTTTCTTCATCGTGGGGTTCCTCCTTCATTGCGGCCCATCAGGGCAGCGACTTGCTGGATTTCAGAGCGGCTTTGCTCGGCCGCCTTGTAGGTAAGAGTTTGGGTGCGTTCCAGGGTGTAAATCTGCTCGGACATCCGCTGCGAAGCGTTCTGCAGCAAGCCCTGTAATTCGGCGCGCTGGCGCTGCTCGCTGTCGCGGACCGCGGTATTCACGATCTGCTCGACCTGGGCCTGAGTGAAGGTGCCGACCGGCTGAGGGCGCATCGCCAGCACTGCGAAGAACACGGCGAACGCCGCGGCTCCGGCAAAGCTCCACTGCCAGAAACGCAGCGGATTGCGCGCCGGCCGGTCCGCGGTAAAGACGATCCGCCGCGGCGGTTCTTCCTCCGGCAGACCCTGCACCATCAGCTTGCGGGTCAGCTTCAAGCGATCCAACTCGGCGCGGCATTCCGCGCAACCCTTTAAGTGGTCACGCAGTTCCGCCGTTCCCTCTCCGAGCGCCTCTTCAAACAGAGATTTCCTGTATGCTTCGCAGTTCATTTGGTTTCCTCTGTGCCCTCTGTGTCTCTGTGGCTAAAAGGCTCTCTTCAAGGCCTCATCGCCCGCCAAGCTCTTCTTCAGCACTTCGAACCCGGCGTAGATGCGGGACTTGACGGTGGAGACAGGGCAGGACAGGATCTCGGCTATCTCGTCAAACTTGAAGCCGTGATAAACCTTCAGGAGGATCGCTTCGCGCTGCTCGCCACTTAACTCTTCCAGCGCTCGCTCGACGATGAGTTCCAGTTCGAGGGGAAAAGCGCGGCGGCCGGCGCCCAATCCGACGCTTTCGCCGGTCGCGGGCAGCTTGCCGCTTTCCTCGCCTTCCGGCCAGGGGTCGGTTTCACCTTGACCCCGCCGGCTGTCGGCGCGGAATTTGGAAAAGGCCAGATTGTGCGCGATGCGGTACAGCCAGCCCGCGAACTTCTCCGCCTCCGCCAGCGTCCCCAGGCTCTGGTAGGCCTTAAAAAAAGCCTCCTGGCTCAGGTCGAGAGCATCCTCGCGGTTGCCGGTCAGGCGCAGGAGATAGTTGTACAGCTTCTTCTCCCAGCGCGACACCAGGACGTTATACGACTCCACGTCCCCGCGCCGCGCGCGCTCGACTAGCTCCCTGTCTTCAACCGTTCTGAATAACAAAGGGCTCCCGATCTGTAAGACGCCGGTTCGGCGAAAAAAGTCTGGCGCGGTAAAGAAAGTCTACCACCACAAAGACACAAAGGGCACAAAGGGTGCTTTAATAGGAACCCGCAGGAGGAAGGCGTACATGCGCAAGGTGTTTCTGATGTTGGTGTTAGCTGGGTCGCTGCAGGCCCAGTCCTTGACGGGTCTCGATGAGTTTGTGGCCGCCCAGATGAAGGAGTGGAACGTACCCGGATTGGCCGTGGCCGTCATTAAGGACGGAAAGGTGATCCATGCGAAAGGCTATGGATACCGGGACGTCAAGAAGCAGTTGCCGGTCACCACCAAGACCTTGTTTGCGATCGGCTCGTCCAGCAAGGCGTTCACCGTCATGTCGCTGGGGGTCCTGGTAGATGCGGGGAAACTCGACTGGGACAAGCCCGTACGCGAGTATCTGCCCACCTTCCGCATGTATGACGCCTTCGCCAGCGAGCGGATGACTCCACGGGATCTGGTCACCCATCGCTCCGGCCTGCCCCGCCACGACCTGCTCTGGTACAACTCCACCTTCAGCCGGAAAGAGATGTTCGAGCGGCTGCGGTATCTCGAGCCGAACAAAGATTTCCGCACCACCTTCCAGTATCAGAACCTGATGTTCATGACCGCCGGTTACCTGGCCGGTGAGATCGCCGGCGGGACCTGGGAGAGCGTGGTCCGCGAACGCATCTTCAAGCCTCTGCAGATGACCACCAGCAACTTCTCGGTCCTCGAGTCGCAGAAAGCTCCCGACTTTGCGCTGCCTTACCGCAAGGTGAAGGAAGAAGTGAAGGAAATCCCCTTCCGCGTGATCGACCAGGTCGGCCCGGCGGGATCCATCAACTCCAGCATCGAAGAGATGTCCAATTACCTGATGATGCACCTGAGTAAAGGCAAGTTCGGAACCACCCAGGTGATCTCGGAAAACAACCTCCAGCAGATGCACACTCCGCAGATGGTCCAGCCCGGACCGATCCGCTGGACGGAACTGGGACACAGCTCCTACGGGATGGGCTGGTTCGTCACCAGCTATCGCGGGCACAAGATGGTCCATCATGGCGGCAATATCGACGGGTTCAGCGCTATGGTCAACTTCCTTCCGCAAGACAACATCGGCGTGGTGGTGCTCACCAACTTGAACGGCACTCCCCTCCGCGATTTTCTGCCCTACAACGTCTACGACCGCTTGTTGGGGCTGGAGCAGGTTGACTGGAGCGCTCGCTTCAAGGACGATCAGAAGAAGCAAGAGGCCGCCGCGGAGGAAGCCAAGAAGAAAGGCTTCACGCAGCGGATCGCCGGGACCAAGCCGACGCATGAAATCAAAGACTACGCCGGAGAGTTCGAACATCCCGGATACGGCGTTTTCCGCGTGGATCTGGACGGCGACAAGCTGAAGGCTACGTTCAATCGGTTGTCCAGCGTGCTGGCGCACTTCCACTACGACATCTTCGAGGCCGCCGAGGATCCGGAGAATCCGCTCAACAAGAGCAAGATCACCTTCGGCGTCGGGGTGAAGGGCGACGTGGAAACGCTGGCCCTGGCGCTCGAGCCCAGCGTGCCGGCGATCGTCTTCAAGCGCCGCGCCGCCGGCGAGATGACCAGCCGCGGCTTCCTCGAGCCGCTGACCGGCGAATATCAAGTCGGCGCCAACGTCCTGAAGGTCACGCTGCAAGGGGACAACAAGCTGGTTGTTTCCATCCAGGGCCAGCCGCCCTACGAGTTGATACCCGTAAAGGGCACGACCTTTGACCTGAAGGGAATCACTGGGTTTTCCGTGGAGTTCAAGGGCAGCGAGATCGTGCTCTACCAGCCGAATGGGACGTTCACAGGGAAGAGGAAATAACCACGGATGAACACAGATAAACACCGATTCCGATCTGTGTTCATCTGTGTTTATCTGTGGTTTCAAAGGTGATCTTGGAAGCTACGTCCGCTTTGCGGAACTCGCTGTTGTTCACCGCCATGGAGATCTTGCGTTTGTAGAAGAAGACTCCACGGAGATAGAACTCGCCGCCGTACGTCGCGGGGAACCAGACGTCGTCGGCCACCTTCTT
>CAYPHP010000517.1:0-3812 GCA_964410045.1 uncultured Acidobacteriota bacterium
CGCGGGATATTTGACGGCGCTGCTGGCTCCGGGGTTCGACCTGGACGAGTGGAGCGACCTCGAACGGCTGATGAACAGCAAGGTCCGCGGCGCCACCAGGACGCTCGTCATGTTACGGCGGATTATGGCGGAGCGAGACTGTACGGAGCGGGAACTGCGTTCAGATCGCTGAGGTCCCACCGCAATGGCCGACCGCCAGGACGACGCTGCGAGCCGCCGGTCCCGGTTCCACCGCGGAAACGTCCGCGAAACCAGCCGACAGCAGTAGGCGGCGGATCTCGTCTCCGGACCGAAAGGTATAAACGGACGCCGGAAAGGCCCGGAGAACGGCGGGGTCTGGTGGGCGAAAGCCCAGGATGAAGCGCCCGCCGTCCTTGAGGACGCGGCGGATTTCCTGGTGGTGCGCCCCGGGATCCGTCCAGAAGTAGACGGTGTGGACGGAGAAGGCCCGGTCGAACATGCCGTTCTGGAAGGGCAACCGACCGCTGTCGGCGTGCCGGAGATCAACAAGTCCGCGATCAATCAAAGATTGGTTGCGGCGCTGGGCCATGGCCACCATGTCCGGCGAGAAGTCGACGCCCGCCACCAAGCCGCCTTGCGCGCGCCGCGCGGCAGAGGCGATGGAGCGGCCGTGGCCGAATCCGATCTCCAGGACGCGATCGCCGGGCCGGATCTCCAGCAGGTCAAGCGCGGCCTCGTTCTCCGTCCGGGTCTCGCGGGCCATCAGCCTCGCTAACATTCGTCCGAGCCATCCCTCCGGCCGACGGCCGAGGCGGGCGACGAGTTCAGGACGCCGCATCCGGACCCTCCTTCCGTGCCTGACCATGAAGGGCCAGGCGGATGCCGGTGGCATAGGTGACGCAGGCGCTCAGCACCGTGGCGCCGAACCCGACGGTCAGTTCATTCCAGCCGGCGATGCAACTGCGCGGGATCACGAGTCCGTAGCCGATCACCAGAGTAGGCAAGGCGAATCCCAACATCGGATAGAGATAGCGCAATCTCACGATTCTCTCCTTCCTCCAGTTCCCAACGTGCTTCTGGCCCCTATGCAGTCTTTCAACGGCGTCCAAGGCCATATGCGTGGACCACCGCATCCACCACCGTGGTTTCCGCCAACGCCTGGTCCATCGCTGGCGCGTGCGCGTCGGTGCGGCAATGCATGGCGAATGCGGCGATCATTTCGAGGATCAGGCGGGCCGCCAGCACGGGGTCGCGAACTTTCCGTAGCCGGCCACCGGCCATGCGCCGGCCGAGATACTGCGCGAGCTGCTGAAAGAGGCGGAGGCGATGGCGGCCAAACCACAGTTCCGCCAGTTCCGGCCAGTCCGCGGCGCAGCGTTCCATCAGTTTCAGCGCCAGCCAGTGTTTCGCCGTCTTGCGGTACAGCTCCCGCACCACCGATTCCAGTTCACGGCGGGCGTCCCGTCCTGGCGATTGGACGGCACGCTCCAGTTCGGGGAAACGGGCTTCCGCCTCGAGTGTGGCGGCCATGAATCGCAAGGTGCTGGAGCGCTCCGGAGTGGAGACCGGCAATCGCCTGTCTTCATCCACCAGTCCAGGCGCGATCGCGGCCCGGATCGCCAGATCGAAGAGCGCTTCCTTGCTCTCCACGTACAGGTAGATGGTGCCGGGGGCCACGCCCATGGCCCGGGCGACGTCGGCCACCTGCGCCAGGCGGTAGCCATGGCTCAGGAAGACCGTCGAGGCGGCCTGCACCAGGGTCCGGAGACGGTCGGGGTCGCGGGGTCGTGACATAACTGAATGACTCATTCAGTATATGAATTACTCCGGACGATGTCAAGAAGGAAACGCGCCCTGGGCCCGGGCCCCTGGTTCGCGCCGCGCGGAATCGCCCGGACGCGGGCCCGGCTGCGGAAACGATTGCCGCGTTCCCGCCTTCAAAACATAATCGGAGTCATGCCTACCTATTTCCACTACCTCGCCGGACTGGCGGCCCTGTTCGTGGTTCTGGAAAGGGCCTGGCCCCGAGCCTCCGGTCAGAAGCTGCTGCGGAAGGGTTGGTTGAGCGATCTAGCCTACCTGGTCTTCAACAGCAGGTACGCCGGGCTCTTGCTCGGTTACCTCACCGTCGCCTGGATCGGCCGTGTTGATGCCGTGCTGCCGGCGCCGTGGTTGGCGGACTGGCCCTGGTGGGCCCAGTTCACCGTCCTGCTCGTGGCGGTGGACTTCCTGAAGTGGTGCGTGCACAACCTGCTGCACCGTGTCCCCTGGCTATGGGAGTTTCACAAGGTCCATCACAGCATCGTCGACATGGACTGGATCGGCAACTGGCGCTTCCACTGGGTGGAAGCGGCTGTCTACAGCACGCTCCTGTACGTCCCTTCGGTGGTCCTGGGAGCGCAGGGCGAAGTGGCCCTCGCCGTCGGGGTCTGCGATACCCTGATCGCGCACTTCGCGCACGCCAATCTTCGCTGGCATATCGGGTGGCTGAAGTACGTCATCAACTCGCCGGAGATGCACATCTGGCACCACAATCACCCGGAGGCCGGTCCCATCAACCGCAACTTCGGGTTGACATTGAGCATCTGGGACTGGATCTTCGGGACCGCCTACGTTCCGCCCCACGATCCCGGACGACTCGGGTTCGAGGGCATTGAAGCCTACCCGCGCTCTCTGCCTGGACAATGGATGGTTCCCTTCACCGCATTGGCCGGAAAGTTCCGTTCGTGACCGGCGGGCGGCAAGGTCAGACCAAAAGAAATGTGCCGCGGGCTGATGACCCGCGGCACAGTGATTGCTACACTCAGGAAACTGCGCCGCCGCTTAATCGTCGGCGCGCACCCAACCGTAGGCGGCGTTCTCGCGCTGGCCGCCCATCTGCTCGTAGGTGATCTTGATCTTGGTGAGATCGTCGGCCTTCAGAGCGTTGCGCTTGGCCTTCACGTCGATGCCGTAGATCTTGGCCGCGTTGAGGCCGAAGATCCGGGCCTTGTCTTCCTTGGTGATCTTCTTGTAGCCGAACTTCTCGCACATCTCGTCGGAGATCTGGAAGCGCTTGAAGGCGTCGATGGCCCACTGCGGCGATCCCCACCAGATGCAGTCCGTGCCCCACACCACGTGATCGGAGCCGTAGGTCTTGATGTTTTTGCCCATGCCATGCATGCACAGCACCGGATCGGCGATCACCAGCGTGTTGAAGAAGCTGCCCACTTCGCAGTACACGTTGGTCAGCTTCGGGTTGCGCACCTTGATGTCCATCAGAATGCGGTGCCAGTCGAAGTCGCCGGTGGTGGGATCGTACTTGTTCGATTCCTTCCAGTTCGGCTCGTTCGAACCGTGCTTGATGGCCGAGTGATACACCACGAAGTTCACGTCCGGATAGGTGAGGGCGGCTTTCTCCACGTCCTTCGGGTTCGCCAGGTGTCCCAGCGTCCGCGACTGGTAGGAGTAGCCCTTGTGGGTGCTCACCGTCTTCAGGCCGCGCTTGCGGGATTCATCGATGAACCACAGCGCGTTCTCATCGTCCAGTTGGAAGCCGTTGCCGGTGCCGGCCGGATCGGTGTGGCAATACCACTTCCAGGAGCTGATGCCGTACTTCTGGATCTCGCGGTCCATCTGCTCGACGAGGGCGGCCTTGTCCGGCTTGTTGGCGGCCTTGTCCCAGTAGTGATTGGGCGCCAGGTTGCCCTGGCACAGCGCCCGCTGCGAGCCGGCGATGCTGTTGATCTCATTCTTGGCGTCGGACATCAGCCACGAAGGCAGGATGCCGCCGCGGCGGGCTTTCCCCTCCAGCGGATTCCCTTCCGCGTCGCGCTGGATCTCGCGTCCCGGCACGCCGGAGATCACCACCA
>CAYPHP010000518.1:0-3806 GCA_964410045.1 uncultured Acidobacteriota bacterium
CATCACGTACCGCCCCTTAGCGATCACCTGATCATCGTCGATCCACACGTCGCAGGAGCGCGTGAGAACGTCGACGTGGGTACGGGACTTCCAGTCGGCGTGGGTCTGCGAGCCGTATGGATCACCGAAAGCGATGTGTACACCAGGAAACTTCTCATCTTGCAACAGAATGCCGATGAACTCGGTGAGCCCGTAGTTGGTTCCGAAGGCCAACTCGCCCACGCGGTCGCTATTCTCATCGGTGTGGCAGTAGTCCCAGAATTCGCGCTCCAGATCCTTCCGCGAACACTCGATGCCCACCAAACGCCCGCCTTTGATTTCCAGGCGCATGGGATTCGTGCTAAGGTCGCCATACTTGCCGTTGAAGTAGTCGCCGGCGCTGCCGTCGCAGACGAATGTTCCGTCGACGCTGGCCGGCGTCGTAAAGACCTCGCCTGCCGGAAGGTTCGACCAGTAGCGGCGGCTGATGAGTCCGCTGGTTTTGACCCAAGCCAGCGCTGGATCGAAGGTCGCTACGATGCTGGTGCCACCGGGTGTCTTCACTGTAAGTGCGCGTGCGCGAAGCATGCGCTCGCGCAGACGCTCGCTTAGGCGGTCGACCAGGCGGTAATCGGCGCGCATCCCTTGGCACATGATCTGCGGCGTGACTCCCACCATGTGCGCGTAACGGATCTGGCGGCGCTCGACGATGCCGACCATGGCCATGCGTGCGCGCAGCTCGCCTTCCTGCGGACGCATACACAGGATCCCCACGTCGCAGCTTTCCAGCGCCTCCACAACGGCCCGCGGGACATCGCCCATCGGCCTCGTGCCAAGGTCCTCCAGCAGATATCCGTCAAAGGACCGGCCGTCGAGCGCGGCCTCCAGACTGGCGGCCACCGGACGGCTGGCTTCGTCGGCAATCAAGGCGACGCGTTCCTGCGGAGCGACGGCCAAGCAAGTGTCGATGGCGTTGTGGGCGCCGGGCAACAGTTCGGGATCAGCAGGACCAAACCTCATCGTCTATCAGTTTATCAGCCGCTCAGCCAGACCGTCCAACAGGCTTGCCAACAACAAACGCCGGGACCTGCCCGCCGCCGCTGGTGACGTTGGCCAGGCCGGTGGCGCTTAGCCGCGTCAGAAAGCCGGAGAGTTTGCCGCGGAAGAAGTAGGGCGCGAAGTCCACCAGCATGTCTTTCATCTGGACCCCTTCCCCTGGGACCACCTGGGGGAAGACCTCCCGGCGGACGCTGATCTTCTCTTGCGTGATCCAGACTTTGCCGGCGTCACGGAGCGCCGACTGGATGGCCTCCTCCCACTGCCCCTCCGTAACCTCCCAGCCCAAGACGACGCCGGCGCCGCCGTACTCGTCACTGGGTTTGAGCACGAAGCTGGCGCGATGCTTGCGGATGTAACCCAGCAAGTCCACGGAATGCCCGAAACGCTTGGTCCGCTCGTCGCGCACGACGCGGGTCCAGGGCACGTGCTTTCGGATGATCTCTCGCTCGGCGGCGCTGAAGCAGCGGGCGTTGCGTTCGTCGGTGAGCACGGCAAAGAAGGTCTTCTTGTGCGGGATCTTGCAACGCAGCGTGTTAGCGACACACACGGCCCGCGCACTGTAGGCGTCCACCAGAGCCCGGCATTCCGCCGGACGCGCCACGATGTCATTGATCAGCACGCGGCGATAGACCAGGTCGACTTTGCGTCCCTTGGCTTTCAACGCGCCCTTGGAAAACTCCAGGTCGCGCGGGTCGCAGACCGTGGTTGGCACTCCCAACTGTTCGAAGCGCTCGGCCAGGATCTCAAACTCATTCCAAGTGGGCACTTCGCGCCAGTCGACGATGGCGATTTTCGGCGACGCTGCTTTGCCGCCCCATTCGCGGTAGCTCGCACGCAACGCCTCCAGCATCGCTTCCATCGGCCGGAAAGCACGCACCGGATAGCGTTCCCGGAAGCGCTCCATGATCTCGAGTCCGCTAAAGATCTCCTGCAGGTTCTGGGTGTAGCCCAGGCCTGCCGGCGACTCCGCGTTGTACTCGGCGAATTCCAGGCTGTCGGGCAGCAGGAAGGAGTCGAGCCGCGAAGCGGTCGAGGCCGTGTGATAGCCGGGCTCGATCCTCGCCAAACGCTCTTCCTCGGGAGTGAGTCCTATCTGCGCCAGCAACGCCGGATCGGCAAGGGCAGCCTCGGCAACGCGTTCCCCGATCTTGGCAATCGTCTCGCCGACGCGCTGCACACGCTTCAAATCGGATTCGGCGATAAAGAAGGGACGCAGAAAGGGACAATGCAGGCGGTCGCCGAAGGTCACCTTGCGGCGGCGCATCTCCGCAGCTACCTGTGTGAAGAACGCCGGAAGCAACTCGACGTCGGGACGCAACAGGGAATGCCAGGTTTCCGCCGGAGTCATTTACTTGGCCATTACTTACCGAGGCCGACCATCTCTCTCCAAGTCGGCCAGGTGTTGTTCACGTTGCCGTGCAGGGCGCGGTCGATCACCAGGCGGGACATCTTATCCAAGACCATATCGAAGTAGTGCTGGGTGATGCGATCGCGTTCGAAGTCCGGCGCGGGATTCAGGAAGTCGATGGCGTAGGGCACGCCGTCCTGGACCGCAAACTCAATTGTGTTCATCTCGTAGCCGAGGGCCCGGTTGATGGTCTGGGCGTCTTTCACCACTCGTGCGCCCAGTTCCGGCGAGAGGTAATCGTGGTTGACGATGTACTTTCGGTCGTGCGGATCGTACTGCACGGGAACGATGTCTAGCTTGCCGAACGTGAAGCAGCGGACGTATTTGTCGAAGTGCACGAATTCCTGCAGGGTCATGCAGTAGGGCGCGGTCTTGTCGTAGGCGGCGATCAACTCGGCCGCGTCATTCACCTTGTAGACGTGCTTCCATCCGCCGCCTGAAAAAGGTTTGAGGATCGCCGGACGCCCCACGTAATCGAGCAGACCCTCCCAGTCCACGGGGTAGTCGAGGTTGCGCAGGGATTCGGAAGTCAGGTCCACGTCCGCCGGGTAACCCTTTTGCGGCAGCAGCACAGTCTTGGGAATCGCCACGCCGAGTTGCGACATCACCGAGTAGTTGAAATACTTGTCGTCGGCGGTCCACCAGAACGGATTGTTGATCACGTACGTGCCGTGCAGCACGGCATGCTTCAGATAGCCGCGGTAGTACTCCACCTCGTGGGAGATGCGGTCGACGATCACGCGATAGGGGGACGGCTCACCCATGCGGGTGCCGCCCAGCTTGACCATCTCCGCCGAGACGCCATCCCTCTTCCCCACCTGGTTCACTCGTTCGATGAACGCCGGAGGGAAGCTGAACTCCCGGCCGCACAGCAATCCAACTTTCATCATTTCGTTGCGCCTCTGTGGTTCGTTTCCCGGATCAGATGCTGCACCACGGCCTTCAGGTCCCCGGTTTCCTTGTAGACGCGGAGCTGCCGGTCGGCGCTGGTGCCGTCCTTCAGAATCGTGCGGACGTATTCGACGGCCGCGCGGCTGCCCAACTCGTCCACCACTTCGTCGACGAAATCCAGCAGTTCCAGCGCCAGCTCGCGCATGGGCACTTCGGCGCTCTTGCCGAAGTCGACCAGCTTGCCGTCGATGCCCCATCGCGCCGCACGCCACTTGTTCTCTTCGATCAGCGCCCGGCGATAGACGCGGAAGCCCTGGTTCTTCAGATACAGGCGGTGCAGCTTGACCACGATGGCTTGGATCAGCGCCGCCAGGCAGATGGTTTCCTCCACCCGCGTGGGCACGTCGCAGCAGCGGAACTCCAAGGTGCCGAACGTGGGATGCGGCCGCACGTCCCACCAGATCTTCTT
>CAYPHP010000519.1:0-3799 GCA_964410045.1 uncultured Acidobacteriota bacterium
CCCTGGACGACAAGCAGCGGGCACGTGCCATCATCCTCGAACAAGCGCCCGGAGATATCATCGCGGTTCCCAGCAAACGCGCGGCTGACATCGGCACTCCCGCCGGAATTCCCTTCTCCGCCCTGAACCCGCGCCAGCGCGAGTTGGTCACGCAGATCCTTGGGGTTTACATCTCGCGCATGCCTGAGGACCTGGCCGAGTCGCGCTGGACGGAGTTGCGCAAAGCGGGACTCGAGAAGATCCATTTCGCGTGGGCCGGAGGCATTCGCCCACGCGAGCCTCACTACTATCGGGTACAAGGCCCGACGTTCCTGCTGGAGTACGACGACACCCAGAACAACGCCAACCACATTCACACTGTGTGGCGCGACATCCGAGGCGATTTCGGTCCCGATCTGCTGGCCGAGCATTACCGGAGGTTTCATCATGCCGATTAACACCCGCCGCGATTTCGTGGCGATGATGGCGGCTGGCTTGATCTTCCCTTCCCGCACCGAACCGGACTTGGTCCTGCACAACGGCAATTTCATCACCATGGACACCGCGCAGCCGCGGGCGCAGGCCGTGGCTATCGCCGGCGATCGCCTGCTGGCGGTGGGCACCAACGACGAGGTCCGCGGCCTCGGCGGAGCGCGCACCCGCAGGATCGACCTCGGCGGCAAGACGGTGCTGCCTGGATTTATCGATGCGCATTCCCATCCTGCCAGCGCGGGACTGAGCCATTTGCGCGAAGTGGATTGCGATCTCCGTTCGATCTCCGCGATCCAGCAGGCCCTGCGCGAGCGTGCCGCGAAGACTCCGGCCGGACAGTGGGTTCTCGGGTTCAAGTACGACGACACCAAGGCGGCAGAAGGCCGCAAGCTGACACGCGAGGATCTCGACGCCGTTTCGACCACGCATCCCATCTTCATCACCCATCGCGGCGGACATACTGCCTACGTGAATACCCGGGCGCTCGAGGCTGCGGGCATCAAAGACGACACTCCGGATCCGCCCGGCGGGCAGTTCGATCACGACCAGCGCGGTCGACTGACCGGCGGTCTGCGCGAGCAAGCCACCGGGCCGTTTCGCCGATTGATTCCGTCCGCCGCGACGCGGGAAGACCGCCGCGCCGGCGTGGCCCTGATTTCGCAAATGATGGCGCGCACCGGCATCACCTCCGTTCACGATACCGGCGGCGGTCCTGACGATCTGCGGGCTTATCAGGACGCCCACGAGGCCGGCGACTTGCGGGTGCGTGTCTACTGTTTCATCCGGCAAGCCTCCCTGGAACGCATGATCGCCGCCGGGGTGCGCACCGGACTGGGCAACGAGTGGGTGCGAGTCGGAGGCGTCAAGCTGGTCTGTGACGGGTCAATCTCCGAGCGGACGGCGCGCTTGTCCCAACCCTATGTTGGGCGTCCAAACGATCACGGCATTCTGGTAACCGAAGAAAAGGCGCTGTACGCCGCGGCTCGCCAGGCCCACGAAGCCGGATGGCAGATCGGTACCCATGCCAACGGCGACGTGGCCATCGACCAGACCCTGCGCGTCTACGAACGGCTGCAACGCGAACTGCCCCGCCGCGATCCGCGCTTCCGGCTGGAGCACTGCACGGTGGTCAACGACGGCCTCATCCGTCGCATTAAGGAACTCGGTGCAATCCCTACACCTTTCTCGACTTATGTCTATTACCATGGCGAAAAAATGCGCGAATACGGCGCTGACCGCCTGAACTCCATGTTTGCGCTCCGGAGCCTCCTGGACGCCGGAATCCGTCCGACCCAGGCGTCCGATTACCCGCCCGGACCCTTCGAGCCGATGATGGCGCTACAGTCCGAGGTTTCGCGGACCGACATCAAAGGCAACGTCTGGGGGCCGGGCCAACGCATCAGCGTCGAGGAAGCGATCCGGGTTGGAACGCTCAACGGGGCTTACGCTTCGTTCGAAGAACGTCTGAAAGGCTCCCTGGAGGCCGGCAAGCTGGCCGACCTCGTCGTGCTCGGCCGTGATCCGTTCAACACGCCGCCCAGCGAACTGATCAAGATTCCCATCGAGCGGACCATGGCCGGAGGCCGTTGGGTGTTCGAGGCCTGACGACTTTGTGCTAAGTTAGTCCTGGCTATGGCTGATAACCGCAAGTATCCGCGAATCAATTGGATTGTTGAGGCTACCCTGCGGTCCTGCACGGAAGACGTGAATTGGAAGGTTCGACTCACCGACATCAGCGTCGGGGGATGCTTCGTCGACACCGTGGTTCCTCTGGAGGCCGGGTCGCGGGTGGAATTGAAGCTCACCGACAACAGCGGGGTCATGGAGCTTCCTGGCAAGATCCTCTACGGGCAGCCCTTCATCGGATCGGCGATCGCGTTCGAAGAGCTGGGTGAGCCGTTGCGGAAGCGTCTTGAGGGTGCCATCGCCGGCATCGGGGGATAAGTACTACCTATTCCCAAGCAAAAAGGGGACTAACCGACAGGGTTTTCTGGCAAGATAGTCCTGGTGGTGGGTGCCCACGCTTGCCCTGGGTCTCCCAACCTCGAACAACAGGAGTTGGCTCAATGAGTACGGCTAACCCGGCTAGTAATACCCTCCGCACGCACGGGCTGCAGTTCATCAAACTCTACCAAGGCGCCTTGCGGCTGATGGGCCTGTACAGCAGAGAACATGACCAGGTACAGCGGCAGATCGAACGGGCTATTGTGCCGTTGCAGCTTATCTTTGAGGAAACGCGCACTCTCACCATCAGTTTTCAATACGACCGGGTGGTGCTGAACAACCAGGTGTGGCCGGAGCCGGCACTGGCTCCCCTGGCGGCGGAATTGGCTAGACGTGGGATCGGCGCACTAGTGTTTCTGAAGGGCATCAGCGAAGCCGGTCTGGGGCGCATGTTGAGCGTGCTGGTGACGAAGCCGGAATCCATCAAGGAGGCGGGAGGCTTGGTGAGGTTCCTGCAGTCCAATCCTTTGGAGAAGGCCCGAATCATTCCAGCCCAATTGACCATGGGCGACGGAGCGCTGGCTGGCGGCGCCACCGACATAGCCGCCGCAGCCATGGAGGGCGCGGCTTCTGTGGCTGCGTCGATGGAACTGATCGAGACCATGGCCCGTATCCCGAACTGGGTTCTGCTGCTACTGCAGGAACTGCGCCTCTCGGGCCAGCCGATCTCCTCCGACGAGATGGCCACTCTCTCCGACCGCCAACTCGCGGAGCTGACTCCGCAACAGATCGCTTCGCTTCAGCAGATGCAGAACCTGCTGGCCCGAGTGGCGCTGCGCGCCAGTCTCGGTACCCTTGCGGAGGTAATCCGGGCGGTTATGGCGGAGGCCGGCGCGGCCAGCGCTAAACTTCTGGAACCGGCCCTGCTCCGGAGCCTTGGCGGATGCCTGGAAGCAAGCAATTTGAAACAAGCTGAGAACATCCTGCTGGCCATCTCCGATCTGCAAGGTGATCCCGAAAGCGCTCTGCAACAACTGCCAATCGAGCTTTCCCCAGAGACCAAGCGACACTTCGAGCGGTTCCTGGCTTGGCTAAAGCGCTCGAAAGGGGAACGGTTGAAGGCTAAGGCCGCGGAGGGTGGTCATGAACTGCGCTGGCTCTCCGTGGACACCGAACATTTGCTGATCCAGGGTCATGTTTCCGACGCCGCCGATTCACTCCTGGCCCTGGTCCGGGAGTTGGGGCTGGCAGAGGAACGCGTTCGGGCCGAGATCTACCCCAGTATGCAGCGTTCGTTCACCGGGCTTTGCGCCGGAGGACTGGCGAAACCGGAGGCCTTCGTGGAGGTTCTCTCCGCACGCCTCATGGGCGAGGAGTCTCCCCA
>CAYPHP010000520.1:0-3795 GCA_964410045.1 uncultured Acidobacteriota bacterium
CTTGACCGCGGCGTCGGCCAGCAGGATGCGGAAGGCGTTGCGGATCTGTTCCTTGTTGGCGCCGCCGCCGACATCGAGGAAGTTGGCGGGCATTCCGCCGGCGTACTTGATGATGTCCATGGTGGCCATGGCCAGTCCTGCGCCGTTGACCATGCAACCGACGTTGCCGTCGAGCTTAATGTAATTCAGGCTGAACTTGGACGCTTCAATCTCCAGTGGCTCCTCTTCGTTCAGATCGCGCAGGCTGGCGTAATCCGGATGGCGATAGAGCGCATTGTCATCGAAGCTCATCTTGGCGTCGAGCGCCAGCACCCGGTTGTCGTCGGTGAGCACCAGAGGGTTGATCTCGGCCAGCGTGCAGTCGGCCGCTTCAAAAGCCTTGGCCAGTGCCATCATCACTTTCACCGCGGCGGACTGCGCTTCGGACGGCAGTTTCAGTCCGAAGGCCAGTTGCCGCGCCTGATAGCCTTGCAGGCCGAGCCCCGGCCGGATCGGCTGCTTCAGGATGGCCTCCGGATTCTTGGCGGCCACCACCTCGATCTCCATGCCGCCTTCCGAGCTGGCCATGAAGACCGGGCAAGCCAGTGCGCGGTCGATCACCAGACCGGCGTACAACTCCTTCTTGATGGGCAGCGTTTCTTCCACCAGGACGCGGCGTACTTTGCGACCCTCAGGACCGGTCTGGTGAGTGATCAGGGTCATGCCCAGGATCTGACTGGCGATCTTGCCGGCTTCCTCGGGACTGCCGGCGAGTTTGACGCCGCCGCCTTTACCGCGGCCCCCGGCATGGATCTGGGCCTTGACCACCACGCGGCCGCCGAGCCGCGCAGCGATTTCCGCCGCTTCTTCCGCGGTGTCGGCGACTTCTCCTCGGGGAACCGGCACCCCGAACTTCTTCAGGACTTCTTTGGCTTGATATTCGTGGATTTTCATTCTCGCGTCCGATAAGAGGCGGGGGGTGCCCCTGATGGTAGAATTCAATATCTTAACACATGGGTCAGCCCCACTCAGACGAGAAGGGAACGTCGGTGCTGCATGCCGCGCTGCACAAACTGGTGTTCCACCGCGCTTCGCTGAAGCGCGATGAGGCCCGCGCAGCCATGGAGCAGATCCTCGCCGGACAGGCCCCCGACCTGCTGATCGCATCCTTCCTGACCGCTCTGGCCATGAAAGGCGAAACGGTGGAAGAACTGGTGGGCTTCGCGCAAGCGATCCGCGCAAAGGCCGCGCCGTTGGGAACCGCGGCGGATGTCGCCGCGATCACCGGTACGGGCCATGAAGCGCTCGTCGATACCTGCGGGACGGGCGGCGATGCGGCGGGTACGTTCAACATCTCCACCGCCACCGCGTTTACCGTCGCCGGCGCGGGGATCAAGGTGGCCAAACACGGCAACCGATCCGCAACCAGCTTGTGCGGCAGCGCCGACGTGATCGAGAAGCTGGGCGTGAATCTGGCGTTGCCTACCGACCGCGTCCGCCAAGCCCTCGATCAAATCGGCATCGCCTTTCTGTTCGCACCGGCGGTGCATTCGGCGATGAAGTTCGCAGCGCCAGCGCGCCGAGAGTTGCATATGCGCACGGCGTTCAATCTGCTCGGTCCGCTGACCAATCCTGCGGGAGCCACAGCGCAGGTGGCCGGCGCGTTCAGCGAGGCAGCCGCCGAGAAGATCGCGAGAGCTTTGTGGGAACTGGGTCTGCGACGGGGTTTTGTGGTCCACGGCCGCGACGGTCTGGATGAGATCAGCACCACCGACGAAACCTTTGTCGCCGAGATCCAGGCCGCCAGCGTGACCGCGAAACGTGTGAAGCCGGAAGATTTTGGCATCCCCCGTGCGCAGATGGCCGACCTGGCTGGCGGCGACGCCGAGGTGAACGCTCAGCTCGTGCGTGGCGTGCTGCAAGGACAGCTCGGCCCGCGCCGCGATATCGTGCTGGTCAACGCAGCCGCTGCCTTAGTCGCCGCCTCCCGAGCTAAAGACTGGTTGGAAGGCATGACTTTGGCTCGCAGGTCCCTCGACTCAGGGGCGGCGCTCGCGAAGCTGGAAGCGCTGGCTAAGTTTTGCAAGCAGTAATTCACACAAAGGCACGAAGGACACAAAGCTGAACTCCCTTTGTGCCCTTTGTGTCCTTGTGTTGAGCTACGTTTACTCGGTGGGCTTCTCGACGCCGAAATTGAGAGAGGCCAAACTGCGGGCCAGTTCCTGGAGGATCTTGCGGGCGCTGCTGGAAAGCTTCACCTGGCATTCCGCCAGGTGTGCGGACAGGCGTGCTTCGTGGGCGTCGGCCAGGGCGACGAGGGCTTGGTTGCACAACTCTTCGTTGTGGTGAACCACGCCGATGGCGCGCATTTCGAGTTGCTCCAGTGCCGCCTCGACTGCCGCACGGAGCGACGCCTGGGTCTGCTCAAGCGCTTCCTTCTGTGCCGACGCCACGGTTTCCTGGGTGACGCGTTCCAGCAACTTCAGGGCGTTGGTCGTGGCTTCGCCGACGCGGGCTTCCACGCCGGCAGCGTGTTGGGCGAGCCGCTCGCGGGCCTGAGTCTCGACACGTTGCGCGGCTGCCGTGGCTGCGCCGTCGAGCCGGCTCTGCGCCAGATCGACGGAGGATTTCGCGGCTTGCGTCAGCTTGCCCTGGCACTCCTCCTCGACCTTATCCATGATGCCGGTGAGGGTGTGTTCCAGGCTGGCCGCAGCGCGCCGTTCAAACTCCGACAAGCGCGTCTCGAAGTGGGTCAGGTGGCCGTGCAACCGGTCGTCGATGGCCCGCCCCAGAGCGTCCTGAGCCTGCCTGCAGGTAGCGTCGTGACGCTCTGCGGATTCCCCAGCGAGTTGGGCCAAGGAAGCCCCGGCTTGCTCCAATTGCCTGCGTCTGACTTCCTCGAGAGTCGCCTCGTAACGCCCCGTGGCGCGAGACTCGGCCTCGGCCAGCCCGGAGTCGAATTCACAAAGCATCGCGGCAAACCGAACGCGGGCCGCGCGGATCGCACTTTCTTGAGCTTCCTGGCAGACCTGATCCACCGTCGGGCGGACGGTGGCGTTGATAGCGTCCTGGACACGACTCGCGGCGCCGCGCTCGGAATCCGCCAGGAATTCGCCCCAGCCGGCAACGCTCGATCGCAGCGCGTCCTTCAGGTCTCGCTCGAAATCCTGACTCTGACGTTGGGCAACCTGCGCCAACTGCTCCTGCACCCGTCCCACGATCTCCTGACCGGCACGCCGGAGCCCTTCTTGTACAGATTCCGATTCCTGGGCCGCGGTCTGCCGGAGACGGTCCTCTGATTCGGATTGGCTGGCGATCAAGGCGGCCTGAGCGGACTGCATCCCGGCCTGCACCGCTTCGGCGACCAGAGCGCTAATGCGAACTCCAGCCTCGGCGAAGTTTCTCTCCTGCCGGGCCCGCGCGGACTCGACCTCCTGGCGCAAGAGTTGCTGCGCCTGTTCGAGGACGCCCTGGCGCACCCGCGTCAAATCCTCTTCCGCCCGTTGGCGGGACTGCCGCAGCACGGCGGCAATGCTGGCCTCCAGCGCTTCACTCACAAACTCCTGCATCACGGCGAGGATCTTACTCGACGGCCCAGCAGACGCATTGGCTTGTTCCCATAGAGGAGAAGGTGATGGCGAAAATGGAGACGTCAGACGATCCTGGGCCGAATTGGCCATTAGACTCAGTGGCGTCAGGTCGACTTCGGCTGGTGGCGGCTCGGCCTGTGGAGGCTCGACAATCTGCACGCCGACTTTTGGCGGCTCGACGGGTGGCGGCACGGCACCTTGCACCGCGACTTTGGACGGCTCGACG
>CAYPHP010000521.1:0-3792 GCA_964410045.1 uncultured Acidobacteriota bacterium
GGAGAGCTTCTCCACTTCCGCAGCCGCGTCCAAGGATTCCGGATAGCGGCGGGCGCGCTCGTAGACCTGCGCCAGGGAAGTCCACACTTCCCGCTTGGATTCGCCGGGGTTGTCCGACTTTTCCGGAGCCGCGGCGGCAATGGATTTCAGTGCCGTCACCGCTTCGTCCACGCTGCCCAGGTCGGCCAGCAGGGAAGCCCGGGTCATCTTCAACACCGTATCCTGCGGATACTTCTTCACTGCGGCATCGGCTTCTTCACGCGCGCGTTTGTAATCGCGGGCTTGACGCAGGGTGTCGATGACGTTGGCCATCGCCCGGCCGGCGCTGTCGGAATCGAGATCGGCGAGCTGCCGGAAGTACTGTTCGGCTTCCGCGTACTTTTCCTGGCCGCGGCTCAGGAATCCCAGACGCTCCACGAAGATCGAGCGGTTGGCCTTTTCCCGCGTGGTGTACTCGGCGCCGGCAGGCTTGGCCGTGTCGTCGAGCAGCTTCTTCAGCAGGCGCACGGCTTCCTCCGGGCGGCCCTGAACTTCATTCAGCAGCGCCAGGTGGTAGGTGACTTCCATGCTGTCGGGAGCCAGGCCTTGGGCTTTCTTCAGACTTTCCAGAGCCTTGTCGTAATCGCGCTTCTGGCGATACGCCTGGCCCAGACGGAGGAACGTGGCGGGATCCTGCGGATCGGCCTGCGCAGCGCTTTCCAGAACCTTGATCGCCTCGTCGTACTGATCAGCAAACAGCAGGTTGGAGCCCAGCGACTTCATGTAGTCGGCGTTCTTGGGATCGCGCTCCAGCGCCTTGCGGAACACTTCCGCGGCCTTGGCGTGCTCCCGCGATTTCTCATAGGACTCGCCCAGCCGGGCCAGCAGCCGGGGATTGTTGTTGCGGCTGGAAAGCTTTTCCAGCAACTCCGCGGCGCCCTTGGCGTCGCCTATGTCGCTGTACAACTCGGCCAGCGTGACCATCGCTTCTTCGTTTTCGGGTTCGAGCGCCAGCGCCTTCTTCAGCGTGGCCTCGGACTTGGTGAAGTCATTGCTCAGCCGGTAGAGCCGGCCCAAGACCAGCAGCGACTCGGCATCCTTGGCGTCCACCTCGGTGATCTTTTCAAACTGGCCGATGGCCCGCTTCAACGTCTCGCTTTGCGTCCGGCGCTGCGAACCCTGCCCCGGTTCACCCAGGCTGCGGACGTAGATCCGTCCCAGCAAACGCCGGGCATCGGTGTTCTCCGGATTGCGCTTGATCACCTCTTCCAGCTCGTCCATGGCGTCGGAGGTCCGCCCGGTCTGGAAATACAGCTCGGCCAGCTCGGAGTTCAAGTGCGACGAGTTGGGGTCGAACTTCATCGCCAGCTTGTACTGCTCCACCGCCTTGGTCAGGTAATCCTGTCGGTTGTAGGCCTGGGCCAGTTCCACGTAGAGATGGGCCAGCGAGTAGTGATAGTAGGCTTGTCCGCGGTTCGGAGCTTCCGCCTGCGGCGGGGCAGGCGTGCTCTTTTTGGCCTGCGGCACGGCGGCAGACAACAAGCCGGTGATCATGGCCACAAGTACCGGGGTGGCCCAGCGGGTTTTCAGAGAAGTCATAGGGACTTACTGCTCAGTATACCACCGGGGCTGGTTACCGGCCGCCCAGGAACTTGCCCAACAACCCGGCGACGTCGTCGGCGATGCCGCCGCTCTGATTCTGGTCCAGCAGCGAGGTCAGGAAACCGGCGCCTCCTCCAGTAGCCGGCTGCGCCGCGGCCGCCGCTTTCTGCTTGCTCAATCCTGCCATCACCATCGTGGCCACCACCGGCAGCATCTTCTTCAACACGTCGGCGCCGATGCCGGTTTGCTCCGCCGCCCGGCTGGCGACGGCGCGGCTGACGTCCTTGCTGCCCAGAATGTGGCCGAGGATCGAGTTGCCGTCCTCGGTGGTGGTTTCCTCGCCCAGCAACTCGGGCCGGTCGAGGTACTGGCCGTGCGTGCCGCTATTCAGCGCGCCTATCAGGGACTCGACGCCGCCCTGCTGGCTGGTGTTCCGTTGCAGCCCGGCCATCAGCGCCGGCACCAACTGCGCCAGCGCCCCGCTGGTTTGCTCACTGGAGAGGCCAAACTGCTGTCCGACCTGCCGGGCCGCCCCACCGCCGGCCGCGCTCATCAGCATGTCCATAAGAGGGTTCATTAGTGTCTCCTTCCGATCCTAGTGCTAGCATAGCCATGAGGAGAAACCCATGTCTCTAGCCAAATACCAGCCCGTCGCCGACTTTCTCAGCCGTCGCGGCGCGCTGATCCATAACTATCACGAAGAGGGCGGCAAGGTGGTCCTCAAAGCTTCGGTTCATGACGAGGCCGAGAAGAACCGGGTCTGGACTGAGATCAAAAAGATCGACGCCACATTCGCGGACCTGGCCCACAACATCACTATCGATCCGGCCGCTCCAGCGCCTTGCGAGAAGTACACAGTTGCCGCCGGCGACACGCTCTCGAAGATCGCCAAGCAGTTCTACGGGAATGCCGGCGAGTACATGAAGATCTTCAACGCCAACAAAGATCAGCTTTCGAACCCGGACAAGATTTCAGTCGGGCAGGTGCTGAAGATTCCCTTTTAATGCCGGAAATGGCGGACGCCGCTGAAGACCATGGCCAGACCGAGGCGGTTGGCGGCGGCGATCACCTCCTGATCCTTCACCGAGCCGCCCGGCTGGATCACTGCGGTGATCCCGTGCTTGGCGGCTTCCTCGATCCCGTCGGGGAAGGGGAAGAACGCGTCGGAGGCCAGCACGGTCCCCTTCAGCGGCAAGACGGCGCGGGCCGCGCCGATCTTCACCGAGTCGACGCGGCTCATCTGCCCGGCGCCGACTCCCACAATCTGGCCATCGCGCGCGTAGACGATCGCGTTGGACTTAACGTGCTTGCAGACTTTCCAGGCCCACAACAGCGCGCGTTCTTCCTCGGGCGAAGGAGCGCGCTCGGTGGCCACTTTCAGATCGGCCTTGGCCAACCGGTGCGTGTCCTTGGTCTGCAATAGCAGCCCGCCGCTGACCTGTTTCCACATCAGGTCGTCGGCCGGCGGCGCGGTGATTTCCATCAGGCGCAGGTTCTTTTTTCCTGCAAGTTTTTCCCGCGCCCCGGCGGAATAACCGGGAGCGGCGATGGCTTCGACGAACAGTTTGGCGATCTCGGCCGCGGTGTCTTCCTCGAGCGGACGGTTGAAGGCCAGCACGCCGCCGAACGCGGAAACCGGATCGGCGGAGAGCGCCTTCAAGTAGCCTTCCACCTGGCGATCGGCGCTGGCCAATCCGCACGGATTGGTGTGCTTGATGATGGCGCAGGACACTTCGTCGAATTCCTGGATCAGTTCCCAGGCCGCGTCCAGATCAACCAGGTTGTTGTAGGAAAGTTCCTTGCCCTGCAACTGGCGCGCGCCGGCAAGTCCGGCGGCGGCCTGACCTGCGCCGCGATAGAGCGCGGCCTGCTGATGCGGATTCTCGCCGTAACGCAGGTCCGCCAGTTTCTCCAGGACGAGCGTCCGGCGCGGGGGAAACGTGGCCTCGGGCTGGAGCTTGCCCTCGCTGACGCGATCGAGCGTCGCGGCGATTGCCGTGTCGTAGGCGGCGGTCGCGGCGAACGCTTTCTTGGCCAGACGCCAGCGGGTGTCCGCGGAGACCGCGCCGCCTCCGGCGCGCATCTCCTCGAGCACGGCTCCGTAGTCATCGGGCGAAACAACCACCGCCACGTCGCGATGGTTCTTGGCCGCCGAGCGGATCATGGACGGCCCGCCGATATCGATGTTCTCGATCAGCTCGTCGAGCGGCG
>CAYPHP010000522.1:0-3792 GCA_964410045.1 uncultured Acidobacteriota bacterium
TCCGAAGTCGAGCGAGGACAACAGCAGCGACGCCAGGTCCTTTACCTTCCACCGCAAGGGGACACGTGACCGTAGTTGGGCGCGATGCAGGTCAATCAGGAACACTTCCACCGGCTGTTCCGGCTGCCACTCGGCCCAGCGGCGATTGACGTCGCGCTGATGGATGGGATCGCTCGGCGAGTGCCCGCTCACCGGATAGGCGATGAACTTGGTCTTCACACCGTTGTCCCGCAACACGTGGTAGAGCATGTAGGACTCCGTGATGGGCACTCGCGCGTCGCCGGTGTCGCTGAGCACCAGCGTGGGCGCCTTGATTTTGGGCGCGTAGGTGATGGGCGCCTGATCGCGGTAGGCCTGCAACCGCTTCGGATCGGTAAAGGGTGAGCCGCCGTAGTAAGTCGCCACCGGTGAGTGGATGTCGCTGAACGCATACTGGTCGACGTGGTCGGTTACCGCCGCGCCCGCCACTCCGGCGCGCCAGCGGTCCGGATAATTCCCCAGCAGCCACGTGGTCATGTATCCGCCGTAGGACCAGCCGGAAACCGCCATTCGCTGCGGGTCGGCGATGCCCTTCTTGATCAGCAGATCTACGCCGGACATCACGTCGCGGCCCGGTCCGGCCCCGGCGTCGTTCCAGATGGCCGCCTGAAATGCATTGCCGAGATTGCTGCTGCCCCGGTAGTTCGGTTCGAAGACCACCCAATCGTGCGCGGCCAGCCACTGCGGGAGCGTCCGGAATCCGACCAGGGAAGCGCCGCGAGGTCCGCCATGAATCGAAAGCACCAGCGGATACGCTTTGCCCGGCTGATAACCGGGCGGGTAGGTGACGATGCCGTCCATGTCGAAGTTGTCGGGACCGCGCCAACGCAGCGATTCCTGTTTGCCCAACTCCAGCGCCGCAATGTGACCGTTGAAGTCCGTCAGGCGTTGGGGCGCGGAGTCCAGCGTTTCCTTGTAGTAGAGCTCGGAGGGACGGCCGGTCTCCGTTCCCACCATCGCCAGTCTGCCACTCTTCGAAACATGGACACCGAAGCTGCCCAGGTTTCCGGTATCGAGTCGGCGTGCCGGACCATCCAGCGGCTGCAGCCACATGACCGCGCTGGTCCCCTGTTGGGTGAAGACAAACAGCGACTTGCTGTCCGGAGCCCACTGGGCCGATGCGCCGGAATCGAGCGCGCGGGTCAGATTGCGTGCCGCTCCGCCGCTCGTGGGAGTCACCCAGATTTCGTTGACGTATCGGGTGTCGCCGTCCCGCGGCCAACTGTGGGCTACATGTTTTCCATCGGGCGAGAAGCCGACGAGACCTTCCTGACCATGGCGATCCGTGAGCGGTGCGACGGCCATCGTCTCAACATCCAGCACCCGGCTGGATTGCTCCATCCAATACCTGGGACCAGCGCCAGGCTGGTGGCCGAACACGACCTTCTTTCCATCCGGCGACCAGTGGATGCCGCCGCTCGCCGACCAGGACCCAGAGGTCAACCGCTTGCTGTCACCGCCCTCTGCCGGCTGCAACCACAAGTGGCTGGAGCGGGGTGACTCGGTCAGCAGGTAATTCACATCGGCTTCAAACGACCGGTTGGCCTTTTCTTCCCCTTCCTTCTTCGGCGCTTCCTCGATTGCTCTGTAGGCGAAGGCCTTGCCGTCGGGCCGCCATTCGAAACTTTCCACGCCGGTCGCCGACTTGGACACAACCATCGCTTCGCCGCCATCGATGGGCAGAACCCAGATCTGCGGCTTGCCGTCTTCCGGAGCCAGAAACGCCAGCCGCGTTCCGTCCGGCGACCACTTGTGCTGGCTGGCTTGTCGCCGCGTCAAGATCTTCTGTGCTTTGGTCTCGACGTTCACTTGCACCAGTTGGGTGTCATAACGGTTGTCTTTCAGGTTCGCTCGCGACACCGCGACCACGACGCTCTTCCCATCAGGGGAAATCTGCGGATTGGTTACGTTTACGACCTTCGCAGCGTGCTCCAGGTTGAAACGCTCCGCCGCGGCGAAGGAACAGATCGCAAGACAAAGGACGAGACGCAGGTATGCCATTGCGGAAGCATAACATTCTGGCGGGCGGACAGAACCCGCAGACGCCTTCGATTCTGCGTCATCTGCGAAATCTGTGGACCGTTCTTCCCGGGTTACAGCGAGTAGACCATTTGCACTTCGCCCATGCTTTCCCAGGCGGTGCGGAAACCGAAGTTGCGCAGGCCGTTGCGCGCGGCCACGTTGCTTGACGTGATCAGGACCCACAAGGCGCGCAAACCGCGGGTGCGGGCCAGTTCCACGGCGGCCTTGGTCAGACTGGTGGCCAGGCCTTGGCGGCGGAAATCCTGATGGACGAACACCGCCATTTCCGCGGCCTGCTCGGCGGGCATCAGCGCCAGGTGGCCGACGATGCGGTCTTCCGCCAGGGCGACCACGTTGATGCCGCCCTGCAGCGAGGCCAGCCAGGCCTGACGCCGCTCCAAGGTGCCGGGCGGCAGTCCCAAGGCTTCGCCGATCGGGTCAAAGCCGGCGTACATCTGCTCCAGACGCGGCAGATCCTCCGGCTGCATCTCCCGGATGGTCGTCTGTACGTGCGTGGTGACCATGATTGCCTCCGTCAAGCCGCGGGAACTACATGCGGCTTCAGGAACTTGGTCTTGTAAGCGAACTCAAAAAGCTGGTCGCGGAAGGCCGGATCGGCGATGGCGATCAGCGCTTCCACGCGCTGGCGGATGGTCTTGCCGTGCAGGTAAGCGATACCGTGCTCGGTGACCACGTAGTGGACGTCGCCGCGCGAGGTCACCACTCCGGCGCCCGGATCGAGCATCGGCACGATGCGGGAGATCTTCCCGTCCTTGGCGGTGGAGGGCAGAGCGATGATCGGACGCCCGCCCTTCGATCGTGCCGCCCCGCGGATGAAGTCCACCTGCCCGCCGAACCCGCTATAGGGCTTGCTGCCGATGGAATCCGAGCAAACCTGTCCGGTCAAGTCGATCTGCAGGGCCGAGTTGATGGCCATCATCTTCTCATTCCGCGCGATCTGGAACGGATCGTTGGTGAACTGGATGGTCCGGAACTCGAAGGCCGGGTTGTCGTGGATGAAATCGAACAGCTTCTTGGTGCCCAGCACGAAACCGAGCACCACCTTGCCTTTCAGCAGAGTCTTCGATTCACCGTTGATCACTCCGGATTCGATCAGCGGAATGATGCCGTCGGAGACCATCTCGGTGTGGACTCCCAGGTTCTTGTGCCCGCCCAGGCAGGTGAGCACGGCGTCGGGGATGCCGCCAATGCCGGTCTGCAAGGTGGCGCCGTCGGGGATCAGCGAAGCCACGTTCTCGGCGATCTTCCGTTGCAGGTCGGAGAAGGGCACTAGCGGCAACTCGGCCAGCTGACGGTTGGACTGCACAATGGCGGTCAGCCGGCGGATGTGGATGAAAGTATCGCCCAGGGTGCGGGGCATCTGCTCATTTACTTCCGCGATCACCAGACGGGCGCAGCGGGTGGCGGTCAGCGTGCAGTCGACGCTCACCCCCAGGCTCATGTAGCCGCGGTCGTCCGGCGGCGACACCTGGATGAAGGCCACGTCCAGGGGCATCTCTCCGCGCTCGAACAGGGCTTCGATTTCGCCCAGAAAGATGGGGGTGTAGTCGGCGTCGCCGCGATGCACCGCCTGACGTACGTTGCTGCCGATGAACAGGGCATTGTGGCGGAAATGGCCGTGGTATTTCGGCTCCACGTAATCGGCCCGTCCGAGCGCCATCAGGTGGATCAACTCCACGTCGTGCAGGTGATCGGCGCGCTGCAGCAGCG
>CAYPHP010000523.1:0-3789 GCA_964410045.1 uncultured Acidobacteriota bacterium
TCGATGATCACCCGCCGCTGACCAAGGCAAAGAAGTGGTACCCACAGATAAACACAGATGAACACAGATAAACACCTGTGTTTATCTGTGTTCATCCGTGGTTTCATCATCCTAGAACGTCACCTTCAGAGCGAGCTGAATCAACCGCGAGGTGTTGATGGTCCGCGTGATGCGGCCATAGATGGCGCCACCGAAGCTGGTGTTCGGCAGATCGAACTGGCCGGTGTTGAAGAGGTTGAAGACTTCGGTGCGGAACTGTACGTTGGCGATTTCCTTAACCGGGAAGGTCTTGAAGACCGAGAAATCGAAGTTCGAGAGGCCGGGTCCGCTGTTCGTGGTTCGAGCGGAGTTGCCCAACACACCGACTGCCGGTGCCGCATAGCAGCTTGTGTCGAACCAGCGGTTCGGGTTGCGCTGCCCGGCGCCCAGGTCACCGGCACAAGTGCGGTTCGGACGGTTGCCGAGCGCGGTTCCGCTCTGGTTGGTGGCCATGGTCATGCCCAGCGGGAAGCCGGTACGAAACTTGTTGATCCCGTTGATCTGCCAGTTGCCGATGATCCACTGCGCCGCCGCCGGCGCCCCTGATCCGAACTTCTTGCCCTTGCCGAACGGCAGGTCGTAGAGCCAGCTCAAGGTGGCCTGATGCCGGTGGTCGGTGTCGCTATTTCCCTTGTCGGCGTCGGGCCAGGGCTTCAGCGGGTAGTAACGCAAGCCGTTTGCGGCGCCCTGGAAGGTCAGACTCTGCGGTCCCACGCTGCCCAGCGACTTGCTCCAGGCGTAGGAAAACAGCGCGTAAAGACCTTGGGTCATGCGGCGTTCGGCCTTGAGTTGCAGGGCGTGGTAGGTGACGTCGCCGACGCTCAGGATGCCGTTGATGTTGCCGAAGCGCGGATGGGCGCGCCGGTCGGCGGGGTTCGAACCAGCGCCTGGCGTGGCCGTATTCAGGTTGTAGCCCTTGGTTTGCATGTGGGACGCCGTGGTGCCGGCGTAGGCCAAGGTCAGCACGGTATTCAGCGGAAGTTCCCGCTGCACGTTGATGTTCCACTGTTGCACGAAGCCTTGCCGGAAGTCGCGTTGGATCGTCCACAAGCTGCCAACGTAATTGGCCGTAGTGGGCTGCGGGAAATTCGGGAAACCACCCGCCAACGTGAGCGCGGGTGTGGTGCTGATGTTGTCGTTCTGGAAGAACGGCTCAGCGGCGTAAGGTGGATTCTGATAGAGGCCCTGCACGCCGCCGTTCGATGAGACATCGTGGAAGATTCCGTAGCCGCCTCGGACGGCGGTCTTCTTGTCGCCCCACGGACTCCAGGCAAATCCAAAGCGCGGCTGGACGTTGGACCAGTCCACGGCAACGCCGGCGTACTTGTCGCCGCTCCGGGCGTCGATGAACTGACCAGTGGCGAAATCGAAGTTGGTCTGCCGGTTGGCGGCCTCGGTCTGCGGCGTGGTCACGCTATAGGCCAGGCCCAGGTTCAGGGTCAGGTTGGGAGTTGCCTTCCAGGAATCCTCGAAATAGCCGCGATACTCCTTCCAGCGCCGCCCGGTGATGTAACCGGTGTACATGTTGGAGCGAGTCCCGCTGGCTGGCAGGCCCATGAGCACGCTGGCTACGGCGTGGCCAGTGGTGCCCACCAGGGCTGTACCCGCAGCATTGAAGGCTGCCGTATAGAGGCCGTCAAAGCTCATGGCCCCAGCCAGGCGGGTGATCCCCAGCACATTCATCTGCATGGCCCGGAACGTTCCGCCCATCTTGAACGTATGCCGTCCGCGGATGTGGCTGAACGAATCGGTATAGTGCCAGACGTTGGTCCCTCCGATGAAGGGCGTGTAACCCCGGTCGCCGAGGACGTTGAACCCTCCGCTTACCGCGATGCTGGTTAACCCCGAAGTGGCGAAGTCGCCCAGGTTAGCGCCGGGAATGCCGATCTCCTGCGAGACGTTCCGCCCTTGGGCCGCCGAGGTCATGTGGTTGAAGACGCGGTTGAATCCGGCGGTGAAGCTGTTGACGCTGGCCGGAGAAATCACCCGGGTGTGGGAGATGGCCACATTGTGGGCCAACGTCTGGATGTTGATATTGCTGGCGAAGGTGCCCGATCCGCCGGCGAATCCGGGCAGGCCGGCAGGCTGGTACCGCGTGGCGTCGTCGTCACTGTAACGGACGAACAGGGTGTCCTTGTCCGTGAGGGTGTGGTCGACGCGCACGTTGAAGGGACGCGAGTCGGTGGATTGCACCGGACCGGACGGGTAGTTCCCGCCTACTCCACCTAGAATTGGGTCCGGGTAAAACGCCAGCAGCCGTTGGGCTACGGGATTCAGCCGGGCCGTCGGGATGATGTTGTTCGGAAATTGGTCGCGGATCCGCACCCCACCAACGGTCCGCGTGGAGAAGGGATCGTAGATGGCCGGGAGGCCGGTGAAATCTCCGCGCTTCATGGCTACCGTCGGCACGGTGTTAACGAAGGTCAGGCCCTGGCGAATGTAAGTCTGTTGCCAGTCGCCAAAGAAGAAGGTCTTGTCCTTGCGGATCGGTCCGCCCAGGGATACGCCGAACTGGTTCTGGTTGTACTTGCCCTTCTTCAAACGGCTGGCATTCTCGAAGAAGTTGGCGGCGTCCAGATGGTCATTGCGCAGGAACTCGAACAGCGTGCCGTGGAAGGCGTTGCCGCCGCGCTTGGTGGTCACCAGCACGGTGGCTCCGCCGCGGGCGCCGTACTCGGCGGAATAGTTGTAGGTGAGCAGCTTGAACTCTTCGATGGCGTCAATCGAGGGCAGGATGGCGACCGCCCCGGCGGTCAGCTCATTGTTGTCCACGCCGTCAATCAGCCAGTCATTGGTGTTTTCGCGCATGCCCTGGACGCCGACTGCCACGCTGCCGCGGATGGACACCTCGCCCGAACGTCCGTTGAAGAAGTCCCCTTCGCCCTTGGTGATGCCCGGCGCGAGCGTGGCGAGTTGTACGAAGTTGCGTCCGTTGAGGGGAAGGTTGATCACCTGCTCCTGGTGAATCACCTGGCCCAGGGTGGACGTGGTGCGCTCGACCTCGACCGCTTCCGCGGCCACGGTTACGTTCTCACCGACGGCGGCCGGCGACAGCGTGAAGTTGATCTCCCGGCGGTCGCCCACTTCGACGGTCAGGTCCTTGATCTCGCCAGTCTTAAACCCTTGCAGCGTGGCCCGCACCGTGTAACGGCCGATCGGCAGTACAGGGAATTGATAACGGCCTCCCGAATCAGAGAGGACTTCCTGGGCAATGTTGGTGGCCTGATCGGTGACCATCACTTTGGCCCCGGGAACCACGGCTCCCGAGGAATCGCTGACCACGCCATAGACGGTTCCGAAGCGCGACTGGGCAGCCATCAATCCGGCCAGCAATCCCAGCCACACTAAACAGTGATTTAGCTTGCGCATAGATTCCTCCTCCATCTCGCCTGGTTCCCAGTCTTTCCTGAACCGATTCAAAAGTTGTATTACCGTGCCTCCCCCGGTGTCAAGAAAAATGAGGTTGCGGCCGGCGAACCCGGCTTGTCCTGACGGTTGCACTGTGGTCTGCTGGGGCTGATGAACGTGCATTTCAGCTACAAGAACTGTCAGGCAACTCCGGATGTCGAACATCTGATCGACCGCCAGGTTACCAAGCTATCCAAGTTGCTCAAGGTCTACAACGCGGACATGATCCATTTCAAGGGCTCGCTGACGCGGGGATCGGCCAAGGGCGGTCAGGATTTTGAGGCTTCCATCAACGTGCGTCTGCCGACCGGGCAGGTGCACGGCCGCGAGTCCAGCGGCGAC
>CAYPHP010000524.1:0-3783 GCA_964410045.1 uncultured Acidobacteriota bacterium
TGTGATCCTGGTCCAGCAGGAAGTCGGTGTCTGCGAGCCCCTCACCGCAGCCGAGATGATCTTCACCGTCGGCGTCAACCTCTGCGCCTCGACCGGCGACTGGTGGATCCGGCGCACCACCTCCATGCCTCGTACCACGCGACCGAACGCGGCAAAACCCTGGCCGTCGGCATTGCGCTTCCCGCCGAAATCCAGCTCCGGCTGATCGCCGACGCAGATGAAGAAATCGCCCGTCGCGGTATCCGGCCCGACGCGGGCCATGGAAATCACGCCGTCCTTGTGCGGCAGCCCCGTCTGGCTGGTGCGCTCCAGCGTGATCGGCGGCAAGGCTTCCTTCGCCCGCGCCGGATTCGGTCCGGCCTGGATCTCCGCGTTCTTGTCGGTGCTGTTCGGCGGGTTGTCCGGGTCGGTCCTGACCGAGCGATGGAATTCACAGACGTCGTAGAATCCGCCGTTGACGTACTTCAAGAAGTTGGCAGCGGTGATCTGGGCCTTCGCGGCGTCCACTTCGATCTCTATCTCGCCTTGCTCCGTTTGCATAACCACACGCGTCTGGGCGCATAGTGGCAGGGTCAGCAGAAACAGAATCAGCGCAATCTGCGGAATCTGTGGACTACTTCCCGATACAGAACGTGGAAAAAATCTGATTGAGGATGTCATCGACGGTGGTCTCCCCGGTGATGGCGTTCAAGGGCCGCAGGACATTGTACAGGTCCAGGAGCAGCATTTCATGCGGGAGATTCTCGACCGTCGCGAGGCGCGCGGCTTCCAAACCCTCCAGGGCGTCCCGGATCAACCGCTCGTGGCGGACGTTGGTGAGGAATCCGGTCTCGACGGCGCCGGCGGTGCGCTCAAGAATCGCCCGGCGCAGTTCCGGAACGCCTTCGCCGGTCAGCGCGCAACAGCGTGCTGCCGCTTGAGCAGGAGCCGTGGCAAGATCCACCTTGTTCGCTACCACAAGCGCGTGCGGGAAGCGTTCCAGCAGCCGTTCGTCCTCCGGAGTCATCCCAGCGCCGCTGTCCAAGATCAACAGGGTCAGGTCCGCGTCGGCCTGGGCTTCGAGCGATTTTCGAACGCCGATGCTTTCGGCTTCGTCAGCGGTCTCGCGGATTCCGGCAGTGTCCACGAGGCGCACGGGAATGCCTTCCAGGTTCAGCGTTTCACTGACCAAGTCGCGGGTGGTGCCCGGCGATGCGGTGACAATGGCGCGATCCCGTTCGAGAAGGCGGTTGAACAGCGACGATTTTCCAACATTCGGCCGCCCGACGATGGCCAAGCTCAAGCCCTCGCGCACCACGCGGCCATAATGGAAACTCGCGGCATAGGCGGCCAGGGGCTCGCGCACCGCCGCGATCCGCCGCAGGATCTCCGGGGCTTCGGTCACATCCACATCGTCTTCCGCGAAGTCGATCCCGGCTTCGAGAAGCGCGATCAGGTCTACTAGCTCTTTCTTAATCGGAGAAAGGCGTCGGGACACCGAGCCTTCCACTTGCTGCGCTGCGACCCGGGCCTGGTAGAGGGTCTGGGATTCGATCAGGTCGCGAACGGCTTCGGCCTGGGCCAGGTCCATGCGTCCGTTCAGGAAAGCACGCATGGTGAACTCGCCGGGCTCAGCCAGGCGCGCTCCGGCTTCGAGAGCACGTTCGAGGAAATATCCCAGCACCACCGGCGAGCCGTGACAGCTCACCTCCACAACATCTTCACCGGTGTAGGAATTGGGTTTGGCAAACCAGGTGACGACAGCCTGGTCGGCGATCTCACCACTCAGCTTTCCCAGCGTGGCCCTCCGGGGTTCCGGATCGCACTGGGCCAGCGCCCGAGCCATCTTCAGGCTGTCGGGTCCTGAAAACCGGACGACTCCAATCCCTCCCCGCCCAGGCGGAGTCGAGAGAGCAACGATCGTGTCATCGTTCTGCGTAATCTGCGAAATCTGTGGACTATCTTCGCCGCCCGAACGGCTGCGCCGGCCTGGGAGCAGTAGTCCGCGGATGGACCACCACCTGGCGGTTCAATCCCATGCCTTCGCTTTCGGTGTGTACGTCGCCGTCGCCGCGCAAGGCCATGTGGATTACCCGGCGCTCTCGCCCGCTCATGGAACTGAACTTGTAAGCGACTCCGGTGCGTTTGACCCGTTCGGCGGCGGCCTGCGCAGCCAGGGCCAATTCCTCGATCCGCGACATACGGTAATCCTGGCAGTCGAACATCACCCGTTCGTGCGCGTCGTGCCCCAGATTCAGGCCCTCCATGGCCACCTGCTCGATGGCCCGCAGCAGTTCCGCCTTGTTTTCCAGCAGCAGCTGCGTGTCTGCCCCGCTGAAGTCCACCATCAAGTCGGGATTCTCGAAGTCCCGCTGATACTGCCCGGCGGTATGGCGGATCTCAAACTTCAGCTTGAATCCGGCGTGGCTGAGCAGACCCTCCAGAAACGTCTGTAGCTTCGCGGTTGCGGCTTCCCGGTTCAGTCCTTGTTCGCTCATGATTTCTCTTCCGCCATCCTACGTTCGGCGTCGGTCTTGGTAATGTACCACTGCTGGGCGATCTGCACGATATTCCCCACCAGCCAGTAGAGAACCAGGCCGCTCGAGACGTTATAGAACATCACCCCGAACATCAGCGGCATGAGCATGAACATCTTCTGCTGCACCGGGTCGGTGGTGGTCATCGGGGTCATCTTCTGCAAAACCACGGTGGTGATGATCATCAGCACCGGCAGCACCTTGAACCAGTGAGCCTCGGGGCGCGAGAGGTCCTGCACCCACAGGATCCAGGGCGCGTGGCGCATCTCAATGGCCAGCGAGAGCACCTTGTAGAAGCCGTACAGGAAGGGGATCTGCAGCAACACCGGCAGACAGCCGCCGACCGGATTGATCCCGTGCTTCTTGTAGAGGGCCATCACTTCCTGGTTCTTCTCCTGCTGCCGGGGATCGGTGAGCTTGTATTTCTTGTACTTCTCGTTGATCGCCGCCACTTGCGGCGCCACCCGCTGCATCTTCATCGCCGACTTCATGCTGGTCAGCTTCAGCGGGAAGACCGCGAAGTTGATCAGGATGGTGAGCAGGATGATGGCCCAGCCGTAATTGGCCACCATGTGCACGAAGATCCACTTCAGGGCGATGAACAGGGGCAGGGCCACGAAGCTGAACCACCCGAAGTCGATCAACTCGGCCAGGGTCTTCACCGGCTCGCCCCGCTTGAGTTTCGCCTCTCCTTCCGGGTCGGGCGTGATCTTCCCCAGAATGTCCATGTCCTTGGGACCGACAAAGGCGCGGAAGGTGTTGACCGCGCCGCCGCCTACCGCCAGCCCCACCATCTCCAGTGCGTCTTTGTCCGGAGCAGGCTTGAAATTGTTCTTGAAAAGAATCGCGCCGGGCACGGCGTTCGATCCGGACGCGGGCATGAACACGGCGGCAAAGAACAGGTCTTCCAGGGTGACAAAGGAGAACGGACCGGGAGGCTTGGTCTCGCCCTTGACGTCGCCGTGGGCCAGATGCTCGTGCTTTCCGCCGACCGAAAGCGTGATCTGGTTGGTCAGATGGCTTTGGGGAATGGAATGGTCGCCGAAGCCGCCGCGCCAGGCCAGTTCATGGGGCAGCGGATTCCCGTTGCGCGTCAGTTCGCTGCGGATCAGCACCACGTAGTTGCCGTGCTCGAATTGAAACTCTTTCCGCGCCGTGATCTCGGCGTCGCGATTCTCGAACGTCAGAGTGGCGGGCGCTCGCGGCGAGGAGAGCTTGACCTCAAACAGCGCCTGACCGAGCTTGTCCCGCAGCGCGGCGTCCTGCG
>CAYPHP010000525.1:0-3778 GCA_964410045.1 uncultured Acidobacteriota bacterium
CGCGCCGGAACGCCAGCCTCGGCCGTCCACCACCTGCTCGTTGGCCAGCACCGTGGCGCATTCCGGACACCAATTCACTTTGCTCTTCTTGCGGTAAGCCAGGCCGCGGTCCAGCATCTTCAGAAAGAACCACTGATTCCAGCGGTAGAATTCCGGCTCGCAGGAGGAAATCTCTTTCGACCAGTCGTAGGCGAAGCTGAAGCGGCGATGCTGGCGCTTCATCTCGCGGATATTCTTCAGGGTCCACTCGCGCGGATGGGTATTGTTCTTGATGGCCGCGTTTTCCGCGGGCAGGCCGAAGGCGTCCCAGCCCATCGGATGCATCACGTTGTAGCCCTGCATCCACTTGTAGCGGGCCAGCGCGTCGCCGATGCAGTAATTGCGGATGTGCCCGACGTGCAGCGTGCCCGAGGGATACGGCAACATCTCCAGCAGGTAATACTTCGGCCGCTGGGGATCCGGCTCGGCCCGGTAGAGATCCTGGGCCTCCCAGATCTTCTGCCACTTCACCTCGACTTCCTGCGCGTTGTAGGTCTTCTCCGCCATTCCGCTTCCTATCCTTTTGCCTTTTGACTTTTGCTTTTTGACTTTTGACTTCTTCCGGCTAGCTTCTGAAGCGCGATCACATTCCGTCGATCGTCGCCCTCGCGGTCGATAGGCGTCTCTAAGATGAAGGCCTTCTCCCGCAACGCCGGATGATTGACGATGCCGCGAAATCCCGCAGTTCCGATGCCGCCCTTGCCGATATGCTCGTGACGGTCGCGATGCGACCCGAGCGGCGCCTTAGAATCGTTGGCGTGGATCACGAACACGCGCTCGATGCCGATGGTTTCGTCCACGCGCCGGATCCAGGCGTTGAAGCCGGCCTTGCTGCTCAGGTCGAAGCCCGCCGCGTAGCTGTGCGCGGTGTCGAGGCACGCTCCCATCGGCAATCCGCCGTGACGCACCACCGCGCCGACCTCGGCCAGATCGCAGCCTAGCGTTCCTCCGCTGCCGGCCGTGTTTTCGATCAGTACTCGCAGGCCGTTCAAGCGCAGTCCGTGCGCTGCCTCTTCGAGACCGCCGATCAGCATCGCCAGACCGCGCACGTGATCGCCGCCGGCCTTCACGCTGCCGGGATGCAGAATCAAGTAGTCGGCGCCGATGGCCAGCGCGCGCTCCAACTCGCCACGGAATGCGGCGATCGATCGTGGGCGGATCACCGCATCGTCCGACGCCAGGTTCATCAAGTAATTCGCATGGATGGCCAGTGGGTAAAGGTCGTGCCGCTGGCGCAAGCGATCGAAAAGCCGGACCGCGTCGGGCTTGGGCGGCGCGGCCCGCCACATCCGCGGGCTGGAGGAGAAAATCTGGAAAGTGTTGGCGCCTAAGGCGTAGGCCCGCTCCGCCGCCTGAGGCAGCGATCCGGCGATCGACGTATGAATCCCGATACGAGCCATATCTGCGCCAAGGTAAGAACCCGAGACCTAGATTTTAGCACGCGCCACCAGCGACCCGAGGACCGAGACCACCGCGAAACTGGCAAAGGCCAAGCCCCAGGCCATTACCCGTCCGTTGCCTCCAGCCACGTCCAGGACGATGCCGAAGACCACCGGCGAAATCGCGCCCGCGCCAAACCCGAAAAGCGAATGCATCGCCAGGGCCGAGCCACGCTGCGCCGGATCGGCGGCGCCGACCAAGCCCGCGTGGAGCGCGGCGGAATCGCCCAGGATCAACCAGAAATACGTCAGCGCCACGGCGACCACTACGGCCGACGGGAGTCCTGCGGTGAATCCAACGAAAGAAGCCATCACCGCCGATGCGGCCATGGTTCCTAGGATTGTCGAGCGGCGTCCCCAGCGTAGAGCCATTTCGTTTCCCAGAATGCTGGCTGCCGGTCCCAGCAAGTTGATTGCGGCCACCACCGATGCCGGCGCCCATGGAAATGGATGCGCAGCCGGTTGCAGCTTGGCGCTAAACGTGAGGAAGGCGACGAACCAGGCTCGCATGCCGAATAGCTCCCAGCAGTGCGTGGTGTAACCGAGAATGTAGCCGACCACCTTGGTATTGCGAAAGACGGGACGGAAGTCGAGCCAGTGTGGCGCGTCGTCGGAGCGAGGGTCAGGTTGACGTGCCGGAATCCCCACAGCCACCAGCAGGCCGGCCAGCGCCGGACCGATGGCCGCGGCCATGAAAGCTCGTCGCCAACCCGCGGCGACGGCAACTTGTGAGGCCAGCACCAGCGAAATGCTGGTCCCGATGGTCATGCTGGAGGTGTAGAACGCCAGCCAGCGGCTCTGGCGCGGATCGTCTACGCGATCCGAGAGCAGCTTCAGCCCCGGCATGAATGTACCGGCCGTGCCCACGCCGAGCACGGCTTGCATCAGGATCGCGGAATACAAGCCCTTGGCCAGCAGTCCGAATCCCAGCGCGCCCAACGCCGCGACGAATGCGGCGCAGACGTAGACGCGCCGGGCATCCACGCGGTCGGTGAGGCTGGTGAGCACCGGCACCGCCACCACGTATCCGCCAAACAGCATGGCCGAGATCAATCCGGCTTCCGCGTTGCGCAATCCCCACTCGTCGCGCAGCAAGGGCAACAGCGCGGGAAAAGCCGCAAACCCGGTCAGGCAGACGGTACCCGCGGTACACAGCACCGCAACGATCCGGCCAGGGTGGGATGTGGACATGGCAGGTGTAAACCGTCATTACATCATGGTCGGACGTAGAGACACGGCAGGACTCCCACTTGTGGTAGGTTTTCGGCATGCGAGCACGAAAACCACTTCTCTTTTTATGCTGCCTGCTGAGCCTTGCTTCGGCGTTCGGCGGAGCCGACGATCGGGAACTTGCGCCGCGATTTAACGCCAAGACCTTGGCTGGCGAGAAGTTCACCAACGAATCCGTGAAGGGGAAAGTCGTTCTGTTGCAGTTTTGGACCACGTGGTGCTCCTACTGCCGTGCCGAACAGTCCCTGGTGGATAGTCTCGACAGCGAGTTCTCCTCCAAGGGTCTGTTGGTGCTGGCAGTGGACGTGGGCGAATCAAAGAAGAAAGTAACCAAGTACCTTGAGGAGAAGCCGCGATCCTGCCGGATCGTGTTGAACGAAGACACCAACCTTGCCGCTCGGTACGCCGCCACACGGTACCCGATTTACGTAGTGATTGACCGCGAGGGCTACATCGTCGGGACGCAGCGCGGGGCAGCAGGCGAACGGGCGTTGAGGCGCCTCTTGAGCCGCGCTGGTCTGGAGTCGGAATAGCCTCCACACCGCTGTGGTATCCTTTTTGGATGCTCATCGTGATGCGCAGCCACGCCGAGGACGCCGAGATTCGCGGGGTGTGTGCGCGCATCGAGAGCCTGGGTTTCCGGCCGCACGTGATGCCGGGAGCGACGCGCACGGCCATCGGCATCACCGGCAATCCTGGAGCCATCGATCCTGCGGAGTTTGAAGATCTGCCCGGCGTCGCGGAAGCGATCCGCGTCTCGAAGCCTTACAAGCTGGTCAGCCGCGAAGTGCGGGAGGAAAACACCGTCGTCCGCGTGAACGGCGTCGCGGTCGGGGGACCCGACCTTGTGGTGATCGCCGGACCTTGCGCCGTGGAATCGCGCGGACAGGCTACCGCTACCGCCCGTGAGGTGAAAGCCGCCGGCGCCCAGTTATTCCGCGGCGGCGCCTACAAACCGCGGACTTCGCCTTACAGTTTTCAAGGCTTGGGCGTCGAAGGACTGAAGATCCTCGCCGACATCCGCGAGGAAACCGGATTGGGCATCGTCACGGAAGCCGTCGATGAGGCAT